>JAEENM010000077.1 GCA_016283745.1 Bacteroidales bacterium
GGCATGTTGTAGTAGTTGAACGACTTGTATTCGTCTATCACATACTGACTTATGTCGATGGCGAGGAAAGTGTCGGTGCAGACCACCCGCATATTGTAGTCGAAATTGCCGAGGATAAGGGTGTAGAAGGCCTTAACGTTGAGGTCGGGGAACAGCTTGCGGGCTTTCTCCATGGCGGGGGCGAGACCCTTCTCCAGCCAGCCGAGGTCGGGATAGCGGCGCATAACGGTGTTGTACACGTCGACCATCTGCGGGTCGGTGGCGAAACCTACGATGTTCTGCATAAAATAGGGGTCGTTGAGGTCGCCGCTGATAAGGGGACGGTATTCCGGTTCCTGCTCTTTCAGCACCTTGGGCAAGTCGTTTGCCGGAGTGCCGAACAGCACCTTTTCGAAACGTTTTATCTGCACTTCGTCGCCACCGCTTTCGTCTCCGCAACGGGCGCAAAGTGTTATGCACAAGGCCGTAAGCACGGCGGTTGCCAAGAGTTTTGTCGTTTTCACTTGCGTAGTTTTTCGTTAATCACAAATGTGCAAAGTTACGAAAAAAAGTCGGGAAATGCAAGAATTTTTTTCAGTTGGGAGTTTGTAGTAAAACAATTCAACAACTCAACAAATAAACATTTCTACATCTTAAACCTTCATATCTTCACGAATCACTGTTCACAGTTCATAAATCCATAAGTTATAGAGGCATTATTTTGTGTTTTTGACATCCTTTTTTGGGGTGGATTTCGTACCGAAAAACCGAGTTTTTTTAATGGTTTCCGACACACAAAAAAATATTTTCCAACAACCGCAATAATACATAAAAAAATGCGTATATTTGCAAAGCTTTGAAAAAGGCTGTGTTTTTTCGCAATTGTTTTATTGATAAAAAATTACCCACTTCGCCAATGACGGACGCGTATTCCAATCGGAAACAGATTATCAAGATACTGATACTATCCGTAGGTATTCTCTTTATCGTCCGGCTGATGTATCTTCAGATTTTCAACGGAGATTACAAAAAAGCCGCCGAAGAGAACGCCCTGCGCCATATCGTGCAGTATCCCGCCCGTGGCCTTGTGTACGACCGCAACGGCGAACTGCTGGTATATAACGACGCTGTGTACGACATTATGGTGGTGCCGGCGCAGATGAAAAACGCCGAGGATTTCGACACCGCACAGTTCTGCCAGATCCTCGACATCACCCGCGATGTTTTCGATTCCAACATGACCAAGGCCTGCAAATATTCCATGCAGGCGCCGTCGCCGTTCCTAAAACAGATTTCGAAGGAGACCTACGGGGCACTGCAGTCGAACCTGTGGAAATTCAAAGGATTCTACGCCCAGCAGCGTACCCTCAGGCATTATCCCAAGCCCATAGCGGCACACCTGCTCGGCTACATTGGCGAAATTGACGAAGACGAGCTGAAAGACACCAATATCAACAGCGACAACTATTACCGTCAGGGCGACTACATCGGCAAAAGCGGACTGGAGAAGTCGTACGAGAGCGTGCTCCGTGGCAAGAAAGGCCAGAAGGTAACCCTTGTAGATGTGCACAACCGCGAAAAAGGCCGTTACGAGAACGGCCGTTTCGACACCGCCGCCATCGCCGGTAAGAACCTCTACACCTCCATCGATATAAAACTGCAGGAGTACGCCGAAAAACTGATGGCCAACAAACGTGGCTGCATCGTGGCCATAGAGCCGGCCACCGGCGAGATACTGACCCTCGTTTCGGCACCGAGCTACGACCCCAACCTGCTTGTGGGACGTGTGCGCGGCGAGAACTACAAAAAGCTTCAGGACGACATTGCCAAGCCGTTGTTCAACAGGGCTTTGCAGGCCACCTATCCCCCCGGCTCCATTTTCAAAGTGGCGCAGGCAATGATAGCCCTCGACGAAGGGGTGATAACCCCCAGCACCGGCTTCCCGTGCGACAAATCGAAACTGGGATGCCACAACCACCCCAGCGCGGGATGCGTACGCGACGCCATCAAGATGTCGTGCAACCCCTATTTCTATTTCACCTACCGCCGTATGATACAGCAGGGCAAGTACAGCAACGATGTGCGCGACAGCCACTACGGCCTGGCACTTTGGCGCGAACACATGCTCAAGTTCGGTTTCGGACAGCGGCTGGGGCTGGACCTCCCCAATGTGGGTTCGGGCAACATACCCGACACAGCTTTTTACGACAAGTGGTACAACGGCCGTTGGACCTTCTCCACAATCTACTCCAACAGCATCGGTCAGGGCGAGGTTACGATAATACCGTTGCAGATGGCCAACCTTGCGGCGATAGTGGCCAACCGCGGCTATTACTACACCCCTCACATAGTGCGTTTCTACGGCGAGGATTCGGTTCGTCCGTCGGAATTTTACGAGAAACACGAAACGGGTGTGGATCCCGAATATTTCGAGATTGCCGCCAACGGCATGTATGATGTGATCCACGGTGCCGGCGGTACGGCACACCGCGCCAACATTCCGGGCATCGACATCTGCGGCAAGACAGGTACCGCCGAAAACATAGGCATCGACCACTCGGTGTTTATCTGTTTCGCACCCAAGGACAACCCTAAGATAGCCGTGTCGGTTTATGTGGAGAACTCCGGTGCCGGTGGCACCTGGGCCGCTCCCATCGCCAGCCTTGTGGTGGAGAAATATCTGAAAAAGAAGGTGGAACGCACCGACGTGGAGAGACAATATATGGAAGCGCGTCCCTGCCAGAGCCTGCCGCTGAAACGAGTGTATAAAAAAATGAAAAAACGCCGTTAGAGATGAGAGCACGAAACAACAGCATACTTAGCAGCGTGGACTGGGTGACGGTTCTTGTCTATGTCCTGATAGTCCTTTTCGGATGGGTGAACATATATGCCGCCACCTACGAGCAGGACACGGCGAATGTATTCAACATGAATTCGCAGCACGGCAAACAGCTGTTGTGGATAGGGCTGTCGTTTCTACTCGCCTTGGTGATACTGCTTGCCGACGCCCATTTCTTCAGCACGGCGGCGTATGTGATTTACGGGCTGGTGCTGGTGTTGCTGCTTGTGGTGCTGTCGATGTCGGCGGTGAAAGGAGCCACCTCGTGGATTCCCATAGGTCCGCTCAAGCTGCAGCCGTCGGAGTTCGCCAAATTCGCCACAGCCTTGGCAATAGCCAAATACTTGGGTTCCATCGATATACACATACGCGATTTCAAGACCAAAATCATCACCTTCGCGTTGATTCTGATACCCGCCGCCCTTATCCTTCTACAACACGACGCCGGCTCGGCGATAGTCTTTGCCAGTTTCTGTGTACCGCTGTACAGGATGGGACTTTCGGGCAAAGTGCTCATCTACGGTGTGTTGGCCGTGATGCTGTTTGTGCTGGCGTTGCTTATCGACAACAACTTCATCCTTATCGGGATAATTGTGGCCATAGCCCTTGGCTACCTCTTTTTGTGGCTCAACAAGCGGACAACCAAAATAGTGGTGCGCACCATACTCATTGTGACCGCCTGCTCGGCTTTCGTGCTGTCCACCGGCTTTGTCTTCGACCATGTTCTCGAGCCTCACCAGAAGACACGTATCCTGCAACTGCTCGGAAAAATCGACGACCCGCAAGGAATAGGCTACAACGTGCGTCAGTCGAAAATTGCCGTCGGCTCGGGAGGACTTATCGGAAAAGGCTTCCTGAAAGGCACTCAGACCAAGTTCAACTTCGTGCCGGAGCAGGAGACCGACTTCATTTTCTGCACCGTGGGCGAGGAATGGGGATTTCTTGGCTCGGCGGTCCTCGTGATACTGTACGTGGTGCTGTTTCTGCGGCTTATCAACATGGCCGAGCGGCAGTACTCCAAATTCGCCTTGGTTTACGGCTATTCCGTGGTGGGCATTCTGCTGTTCCATTTCATAATAAATTTGGGAATGGTGCTCGACCTCCTGCCAACTATCGGCGTGCCCCTACCCTTCTTTAGCTACGGAGGCTCCTCGATGCTGTCGTTCACGGCACTGCTGTTTGTGTTCCTACGTCAGGATGCATCACACAACATTATGATTTAAAACACTTTACAAACACATTATATATATGGCTAAAAAACAGGAAGTATGTTCTTTTTGCGGAAGAAGTGAGAAAGAGGTGGGACCGCTTTTAAACGGAGTCAACGGCTTTATCTGCTACTCCTGCAGCAAGCGCGCCACCGAGATTTTCGACATGGTACGCCAAAACGAAAACAACTCCAAATACAAGCAGCCCAACCAGCTTGAAATAAAAACCCCGCAGGAGATAAAAGCATACCTCGACGACTATGTGATTGGTCAGGACGCCGCCAAGCGCGTGCTCTCCGTGGCCGTGTACAACCACTACAAACGACTGCTATACCAAAGCGACAAAAAACGCTCCGCCAACGATGTGGAGATAGAAAAATCGAACATAATAATCGTCGGCGAGACGGGCACCGGAAAGACACTCCTTGCACGCACCATCGCCAAGATTCTCAACGTGCCTTTCTGCATAGTTGACGCCACCACCCTCACCGAAGCCGGTTATGTGGGCGAGGATGTGGAGAACATACTCACCCGCCTTCTGCAGGAGGCCGACTACAACGTGGAAGCCGCCGAACGCGGCATTGTGTTCATCGACGAGATTGACAAGATTGCCCGCAAAAGCGACAACCCGTCCATAACCCGCGACGTGTCGGGCGAAGGAGTGCAGCAGGCCATGCTCAAACTCCTCGAAGGTGCCGTGGTGAACGTCCCCCCGCAAGGCGGACGCAAACACCCAGAACAGAAGATGATTGCCGTCAACACACAGAATATTCTGTTCATCTCCGGCGGTGCCTTCGACGGCATCGAACGCCATATCGCCGCAAGGCTGAAAGCCCACGTCATCGGCTTCAAGGAGGCCACGGGACGCACCAACAAAAAGGACGACAACCTGCTGAAATACGTGCAGCCGCAGGATTTGAAACGTTTCGGACTGATACCCGAGCTGGTGGGACGTTTCCCCGTGCTCGCCTCGCTCAACCCGCTCGACAGGGAGGCCCTGCAACGCATACTCTCCGAACCAAAAAACGCCATCACCAAACAGTACAAAGCCCTGTTCGCCATGGACGGCGTGGAGCTGACCTATGACAAGGCCGCCCTCGAAATGGTGGTGGACAAAGCCATCGAGTTCAAACTCGGCGCCCGCGGACTGCGTTCGCTTATGGAAACAGTGATGACCGACATTATGTTCGACCTGCCGTCGAAAAAAGATACCACCAAAGTGCGTATCACCGCCAAGATGGTGGAGGAAAAAATCGACAAAAACAGAGACACATTGTCAATGAGTTAGCATTTTTTTCGAAAAAAAATTGCTTCGTCGCACAATAAAAAAAACGCCGCTCCGTTTTTATGACGCATTTGTTGCAGAAAGCTCTTACAAAAACAAACGACTTTAAGAGAAAGGTACGTTAGAGGTTTTCCCAAAACCAAAGCGTATCTTGATGTTTTCTTTTTCATAGTACAATTTTTAGGTTGGGTCCCCGAAGTTTCTTCGGGGGCCTTTTTTTGTGGCAAAAAAAAGATCTATCAGTGTCCGATTAGGATTGTATAAACAATGTATGTCGCAGTAAAACAAATTGATGCTATAGATGATAATTGAACAGATTGCTCTTCCCTTGAAGTCTTCTTCGATTTCTTTTTTCTCAAAATAATAGTGGTGCGTTAATCTTTTAGCAATATGTATAACTTATTTCCAATTATTAATTATTGTTTGTAAATTATTAATTATCAGCCATTTACCCCCCCTATGAAAAGTTTTTAAGAATATTTGTTTTATTCAAAATAAATTTGTAATTTTGCAGTGTCGTTTTGTTCATCTGTTTTCAATGAACAATGACAAATAAAAAATGACTTTGAAAATAGGAATACAAATTTGAAGTTTCCGCAACTATGGTCTCTGGGCAAATAAATAAAACGAAGTTTGCAATAAAACAAACCGAAGGACTGTGCAACAGCCAGCTGTCGCACACGGCATACACCTACGACCTTGTAGGCAACATTACGCAGGCCGTGAGCAGCTACCCGTGGCTGCCTGGACAGACCTTTACCGAAAACTTTGCCTACGACAGCACAAACCAGCTGGTAAGCGCCGCCAACGCTCAGACCTACGCCCTTAGCGTAACCTACGGCGACTGGGGCAGGATACAGCAGTACGGCCTACAGCAGACCGACCTTGCCAACAACGTAACCACCAGCCAGACACGCTATTACAGCTACGGCAGCCTGAACGAAGGGCAGACCACCTTTGCCCCAAACAACATAAGCTATGCCGACGGCACCAATGTAAACGAGCAGTACGGCATAAACGGCAGTTTATTAAGGAGAGAGACAACTATACCCAATGCACAGCCCAATGAGGAACTCTACCGCTTTGGTGCGGACGGCAACCTGCGGCTGTACAGCTACGACAGGCTTTTCTTTGCTCTCTACGGCTACGACGGAGGCACTACAAGAACCTACAAGTACAGCTTTGACCTAAACCCGCAATGGGTAAATGGAAGACTTGAAGCCGTAAACTTTAACCTACATAATGCTATGTTCTACCCCAATGCATACATTAACTTTAATAGCAACGGCTACTACACCAAACACTACTACAACGGCATGGAACGCATTGCAAGCAGGCTTGGTGACCAAGCCCTGCCTATAAATGTAAATGCCCCCGACCTGCAAGACCGCAAAGATTGGCAGGACAGTCTGATAAGAAAGAACGTAGCCGAAATAACAGGCTACGACTTTCTACCCGTTGGCGAGGAACAGAACCCAGACGACCCCAAACCTGTGTTTGAACTACCGCAGGTGGGAATTGCCGGCTTGCAGCCTTCTGCCGATGGCATTTACTACTACCACAGTAACCACCTTGGTTCTACTTGTTACGTAACGGATGAAAATGCTATAGTACAACAGGGATTTTTGTACGCTCCCTTTGGAGAGATAACTAACGAGCATAATAGCAGTTTTGGTTCTTCTGTAATTCCAAAATACTCCTTTAACGCTAAGGAATTGGATGAGGAAACGGGGATGTACTACTACGAGGCACGTTATATGGCACCGCCGGTGTTTATTAGCAGGGATCCGCTGTTTGAGAAGTACCCGACATTTACGCCTTATGCGTATTGTGCCAATAATCCGGTGAAGTATGTTGACCCGGATGGGAGGGAATATGGTAATTTTTATGATGAAAACGGTAAACTGATTGGAACAGATGGAACTTATGATAATCAACATTATGTGATTCGGAATGGTGAAAATTCCCCATTTTCTGATGATGACTTGTCTATTGCCCGTGGATTTGTTGTCAATAACAACGGAAATACAGAGGCTTTCAAAAACAATCTCTCTGTTTACGACAAGTTTATAAAAATAGTGACTATAGATATGCTTAAAGAGGCATATTCTACAATAGAAGATGACGGTAGGGGTGGAAGAAACTCTAAAAATAATATGGAATATGGTGGCTATGCAAATGAAGATGGCACTGCATGGGAAGAAACTGAAAAAAAATCAAAAGTTGGCAATCTTAAAGTAGACAAAGAATTGCTAATTCCCGGTTTGAAAACCGGACGAATAAAATATCATAGTCATGCAAGTGGCACTTTAAGAACAAATCTTATAAATACTGATCCTTGGAGTGGTGTTTCATTAAAAAATGGAGAAACTACAAGTGGAAATGCATGGGAACAAAAACCTTCTGAGAGAGATAAAGAAAATGCTGGAGAAACTACAAATTATGTTTTTGGTATGGGGGATGGATTTCTCTATATTTATAATTCATCCGGTATTCAGGCTAAAATATCTACCAAGGGGTTATTAAGCAATTAAATAATTATTTAAAATTTGTTGATATGAAGAAATGTCTTGAAAAAAAAATAGTTTTAACCCTGTTTTTTATTGCAGCAAATTGCATTGTACAAGGGCAAGATATGAGAAGTGAAGTTTCATATCTTGATAGTATTATAGATTCATCCATCGAACACTTTTTTTATGACTTCAGAAAATATACTACTAAAGGATTATTCGATAGAAAAACTTATTTTGACCTCTCAACTTTTCCTACTTTTACTAGTATTAATGACAGCATTTTTAACATATATAAAACCGATTTTCAATGGGTTTATTCCATAAAGCAGATAGTTCGTGAAAACAAGGATAATAAGAGTTTGCCCACATTCATTTTTAGCTGGGATGTCGATGAAAAAGGTCGGTTAAAGATTTTATATAATTTATACTATGTTCGCTATGATATAGAGGAAGACATGGTTGTTTATGCGTATTCGGATGCATTTATATATTATTATAAATATAATAATGATTTAAACAAATGGGAATACATTGGGTCAGATTTCGTGGGTATTTAGATGTTGTACAAATGACTCCTCTGTTTAGTACATACACAACGGTAGTTTTCTACCCCCGGCAACGCGACAGCGAGGAATTCTACCGTTTCGGTGCGGACGGAAATATGCGGCTGTACAGCTACGACAGACTTTTCTACTCCTTGTACGGATACGACGGCGGCACTACAAGAACCTACAAGTACAGTTTTGACCTAAACCCCAACTGGGTGAACGGCCGTTTGGAAAACGTAAGCTTTAACCCCCACACCGCCATGTTCTACCCCAACAGCTATCTGAACTTTAATAATGACGGCCATTACACAAAACACTACTACAACGGCATGGAAAGGATTGCAAGCAGGTTGGGCGACCAAAACTTACCAATACACACCCACGACTCAGAACTGCAGGACAGAAAAGATTGGCAAGATAGTTTAATACGGAAAAACATTGTGGAAATAACGGGATATGAATTTTTAGAACCCGGTGAGGAACAAACCCTCGAAGACCCGAAACCGGTGTTTGAACTGCCACAAGTGGGAATGACGGGTTTGCAGCCAATTGGCGGTGGGGATGTTTTCTACTACCACCCCAACCACCTTGGTTCTACTTGTTATGTTACGGATGAGAATGCTACAGTACAGCAAGGCTTTTTGTATGCTCCGTTTGGTGAGATTACTAACGAGCATAATAGTAGTTTTGGAAATGGTGTAATACCCAAGTACTCCTTTAACGCCAAGGAACTTGATGAGGAGACTGGGATGTACTACTACGAGGCGAGGTATTATGCGCCACCGGTGTTTGTGAGTAGGGACAGGTTGTTCGAAAAATATCCTTTTATGTCTCCATACGGCTACTGCATGAACAACCCAATCAAATACATAGACCCGAGTGGGGATAGTGTAGCGATTCTTTTAGCAGGAAATGCCGTTAGAGGATTGGGGCATATGGCTATTTTGATACAGAAAAAAGTTGGAGATACTTATAAATGGTTTTTATATTCAAAAAATGGAGATGATGACGGTAATTTAAAACAAGTTTCTGGTAGAGTGAGAGGAACTACGGATGATATTGGATATGGAGGGGAAAAAGAATATGGTTTTAACTCTGTTCAAGAATTTTTAAATAATTCAACAGAAAACACAGAAAAACATGATGGTGAAGGAGGTACATATTATACAAAAGCGTACATTTTACCAACAACACATGAGCAAGATAGCAAAATCGTAAAAGGGATGGAAAAAAAATTGAATGAAGATTACAATTTCTTTTTCAATAATTGTTCTCAGGCGGTAACATATGCTTTGAAAAAAGCCGATGTAAAATTATTTTCCCCACCTGTTGGTGATCCCATGAGTGTTTTATATCAGCCAGCTATTTATGTTGGGAAAGGTACTGTTCCTTTTATTACTTTTGAAAAAATACGTATGATTAATCCTGGTCAACAAACATTATTCCCGAAATAAAATGAAAAAGTATAGTATTGTTCTAATAATTATTGTTTTTTGTGTTTTATTGAATTGTTGTTCGTTTAAAACTGGAAAGGGCACTGCTAAATGGTGGGCATCAAACTCTTCGGAAGAGTCCAAAGAACGGGGAGTTTTTGTTTCCTATTACGAAGCATTGCCATTTGAATACGAAGACAGTATTTTTCACATGAAATTGGTTTTCAAGGAGGTTTATACGGAATGGTTTCATTGGTTTGAATGGAACGATACAGCCCTGAAAAACTGTATGTTCTGGAAAAACAGTAAAACTTTAAAGGACCAGCAATTGATAGGAATATACGATTCTTCTTGTGTGCTTGGAATAACGCTCTACAATGACTCAAATCACATCAAAAATGAACGGTATGCAAATAATGATAGCATTTTAAAATATGCGGATATTCCAAGAATAATAATGAATATTGAAGAACGAAAAAAATGCTATCGTGGGGGATGGCATCCAGTATCATTTATGGGTAATGAATTGTATTTTAAGTATTATTGGGAATCTGTGTGTGGAGTTATTCCAGTTTTTTATATGAGCAGGTATTATTATGTTTGGCAAACAACAGGATTAAATGCCGCAGGCGGAGAGTTTGGTGATACAATCAGAGTTCCTATATATTCAGGTTACAGTTATGACAAAATATGTGGTAATAAACAAAAAATCAAGTTTGGAGAATTGGTTTTTGTGAGAAAAAAATAATTTATGAACAACTGTTCGTCCACATACACGCTTCAGGATGAGGCTTTTGCCGACCTCAGCGACAGCACCCTGCCCACGGTATATAGCTACGACTACGCCGGCCGCGTGGCCTCAGTGCTGGACGAGAGCGGACGCATGGACTACAGCTACGGCAGCATGGGCGAGGTTACCGCCGAGACCCGCACCTACGCGCTGCCTTTCCTTGCCACCGACCTTGCCCTTACCACGCAGTACGAATACGACAGCTGGGGACGCACCACCTCCATAACCTACCCCGACGGCGAGACG
>JAEENM010000078.1 GCA_016283745.1 Bacteroidales bacterium
TGTTGGACAAAAAAAACAGCCTTTTGTGAAGACGGTAGTCTATAAGGGATAAGAACTTTTTCTTTGATGTTATTCATTTTTTTTGTAAATTTGCAAAACAAATCAAATACCTTTCAATTATGGCAAAAACATTACAAATTTTATTTTTAGGGCTGGCCATAGTGCTGAGTGGTAGCACAATGGCACAAAACAAAAAGCTGCAGCGCGACGCCTCAATGGAAAGGGCTGCAATGACGAAAAAAGGTGTGAAAAAGATGAAAAAACATAAAAAAGCACCGCTTTTCACCAAAACCACCTCAATTTTCAGCGAGGATTTCACTAACGCTCCCGACACCGCTTGGCGTTATTACGACAACGATGGCGACGGCTACACATGGGAGTACGATTCTTATTACGAGAACATGGTGTCCTATTCGTACGACGATTACAATTATGAAGCATTGTATCCCGACAACTGGCTGATAACTCCGCAGATAACTATTCCTGCCAGCGGGGCTGTTCTGTCGTACGGGTATTTCGCCTATGATGAGGATTATTATTCGGAGGTGTATTCCGTTATGGTGTCACCTTCGGGCAGCGACAACATCGACTCTTTCTATGTGCCAATTCTCTCCAATGATATGCTTACAAGCGATGCTTATATGACTAATACGTTGTCGCTCAATTTGTTTGCTGGTCAGACAGTGAGATTGGCCTTTGTCCACCATAATTGTTCCGACGAGTGGGGTTTGGGTCTCGACGACATAGAGGTTTATTCTCTCGACTCGGTTGACTTGGCCGTTACAGGCACCAATGTAAGACCAGTATCTCAGTCAAACGCATCGGCTACCATAACAGCCGATGTAGAAAACTTGGGCTTTGCCGCTATCAACAACCTCACAGTTTATTGCGATGTAAATGGAACTGTTACAAACGCCACCATTGCAAGTCTTCCAAGCATGCAGACGGCTACAGCATCTTTTACCGGCATCAATTTATCCAATTTAGGAACATACAACATAAAATTTTATGTGGCGCATCCCGATGATGCTGACAACACTAACGACACATTGAGTGTTACAACAACCGTTTTGCCAGCATATTCCCTCACATGGGATTTCGAAGGCGACACCAATTTGCCCGCCGGTTTCACAACAGGTCGTTACGACAACGGTACTGCTTATAGTACAGGGTTTTTCCCAAACAACGAGGCTTGGGTGGTATTCGACGATACAGATTACGACTATCTTGAACCTGGATTTGAAGGAGGCGTAAGAGTGGCAATGGCAGAGAGCTGGTTTGATGAGAATGATTCTAAAACTGCATATCCCGCCAACCGTTGGCTGATAACACCGAGTATTCGTCTCACCACAGGCAACTACTTCGTTTGGGATGCATATTCAATGGATTCCGAATATCTTGAAGACTACAAGATCCGTATTTCCACAACCAACACCGATACGGCTTCATTCACCACCCTTGCAACTATTATTGATGAAGAGGGCACTTGGCAACGTCGTTTAGTCGATCTTTCGGCCTATGCCGGACAAGATGTTTACATCGCAATTCAGTACATATCCGATGATATGTTCAGACTTCTGGTCGACAATCTAAAAATCGCCGGACTGGCTACTCTTACACCCGACGGTCCCGAACCTGAAGGCCTTGAAACCGCCGCCGGCAGCGATATCAATGTGTATCCCAACCCCGCAACAGGTATGATTACCGTTGCCGCCGCCAACATCATCCGCATCGAAGTCATCGACGCCATGGGCCGTGTGGCAATGACACAGAACGGCAGTGCCAACACAATGAACATCAGTGCATTGGCCGAAGGTGTCTACACTCTCCGCGTGACTACCGAAAACGGCGTTTCCATGAAACGTATCGTGAAGAAATAACACACGTATTATTGTTTGACAAGAAGTCCCTGCCCGCGCGGGGACTTTTTTTTGTGTTTAAATAGAACACTAATCACACGAATAGGCACGAATATTTGGAAATACGAGTGTCTTAAGTTGTTTTGTCAATGTTTTTTTCGTAATAATTCACTTTTTTTTCGTATTTTTGCACTTTAAATTTTAACAGATGGAAGACATTTACAACTGGTTTCTGATAGGGATGACGGCGGTTGCCGTAGTGGTTTTCGTGGCTCTGTATTTCGTCGATGCGGGCTACGGCATGTTCTACAATAAGAAATGGGGACCCTCCGTTCCCAACAAAGTGGGCTGGGTGCTGATGGAAGCCCCGGTGTTTTTCGCCATGCTCATTTTGTGGCTCTTGTCCGACCGCACCTGCTGCATCACCTGTATCGTTTTCCTGCTGCTTTTCGAGACGCACTATTTCCAGCGCACTTTCGTTTTCCCCTTCCTGATGCGTGGCAAAAGCCGTATGCCCCTCTCCATTGTGCTGATGGGAGTGGTTTTCAACCTGCTCAACGCCTGCATGCAGGGCGGATGGATTTTCTTTTTCTCGCCCGAAGGCATGTACACCCCGCAGTGGCTCGGCACACCGCAGTTTATCATCGGCACGGTGATTTTCCTTGCCGGGATGGGCATCAACATGCACTCTGACAGGGTTATCCGTAATCTGCGTCAGCCCGGCGACACCCGCCATTATTTCCCCACCAAAGGCATGTACCGCTACGTAACCTCGGCCAACTATTTCGGCGAGTTTGTGGAGTGGTGCGGCTTTGCCGTCCTCACTTGGTCGTGGGCCGGAGTGGTGTTTGCGGTGTGGACTTTCGCCAACCTAGGCCCGCGCGCCGCACGTATCCACAAACGCTACCTGCAGGAGTTCCCCGACGAAATGGCAAAATACCGTCCCAAACGAATAATACCTTTTATATACTAAAACACATTTTTCTGCGTTACCATAGCAAACAGTTGCCTCTTGGCGACCATGTCATTATTATAACTAATGGAATCAGAGATATTTACACCTTGCACCATAGGTCCGATAACCCTGCGTAACCGCACCATACGCTCGGCGGCGTTCGAAAACATGTGCTATGGCAACAAGCCGTCGCAGGATTTGTTCAACTACCACACCGCCGTGGCCCGTGGCGGCATCGGCATGACCACCGTGGCCTACGCCTCGGTGAACCGCAGCGGAGTGTCGTTCGACGGACAGCTGTGGATGCGCGACGAGATAATCCCCGAACTGAAACGCCTTACCGACGCCATCCACGCCGAAGGCGCCAAAGTCTCCATACAACTCGGCCACTGCGGCAATATGACGCATTTCTACACCTGTGGCGGAATACCTGTGGGTGCCTCAACGGGATTCAACCTGTATTCGCCCACCTTTGTCCGCAAGCTGAAAAAGAAGGAAATTCTCGCCCTTGTGGAGGATTTCGGCAAAGCTGTGGATCTGGCCCGTCAGGCCGGGTTCGACTGCGTGGAGATTCACGCCGGACACGGTTACCTCATCAGCCAGTTCCTCTCGCCCTACACCAACCACCGCCATGACGAATACGGCGGAAGTCTGCAGAACCGCATGCGTTTCATGCAGCAGGTTATTACCAAAGTGATGGAGGTGGCCGGCAACGACATGGCTGTGGTTGTCAAGACCAATATGTACGACGGTTTCCGCAGTGGGATGCAGGTACCCGAGTGCATCGAGGTGGCCAAGGAGTTGGAACGTCTTGGCGTTCATGCACTTGTGCTGACGGCGGGATTCGTCAGCAAAGCCCCGATGGAGGTGATGCACGGCGCAATGCCCCTGAAAACGATGACGCATTACATGAATCCGTGGCGTTTCTGGTGGCTGAAGATAGGGGTGAGGCTCTTTGGCAGGATAATGGTGCCCACGGTGCCTTTCAAAGAGGCTTATTTCCTCGACACTGCCAAGCAGTTCCGCAAAGAGCTGAAAATGCCTTTGATATACGTCGGCGGACTGATTTCAAAGGAAAAGATGGAAGAGGCTCTGAGCGAGGGTTTTGTGGCTTTGCAGATGGCCCGTGCCTTGGTCAACGACACCGATTTTGTGAACAAACTGAAAAACGGCGAGACCACCCGCAGTGCCTGCAAACACTCCAACTACTGCATCGGCCGCATGTACACCCTCGAGATGAAATGCCACCACTGCGTGGAAAATCTGCCAAAGAAACTGCAAAAAGAAATCGATGAACTGGAAAAACAATAGAAATATGAAAGAACTGATATTCGCTACCAACAACAAACACAAACTGTCGGAAGTGCGTCCGATGCTCGAAGGCAAGGTGCTGATACACAGCTTGTCGGAGATTGGACTTGATGGCGACATCCCCGAAACTGCCGCCACCCTCGAAGGCAACGCCCTGCAGAAAGCCCAGTGGGTGTACGAGCGTACCGGCCGCGACTGTTTTGCCGACGACACCGGACTCGAAGTGGACGCCCTCGGCGGCGCTCCGGGCGTGTATTCGGCGCGCTATGCCGGCGAAGGCTGTTCTTTCGACGACAATATGGACAAACTGCTTGCCGCCTTGGACGGCGTGGAGAACCGCAAGGCGCGTTTCCGCACCGTCATCTGCCTTTTGGAGAACGGCCAGCCGCATTATTTCGAGGGCAGGGTAGAGGGCCGCATCCTCACCGAGAAACACGGCACCGAAGGCTTCGGCTACGACCCCATTTTCCAGCCCGACGACTCCGGCGTGCCTTTCGCCGAGATGGATATGGAAAGCAAGAACCGCATCAGCCACCGCGGCCGCGCGATGGTAAAGCTAATCGATTACCTGAAACGTTGAGCCATGTCAGAAAAGAAACACATATTGGAAATTTATCCGGCTGACATACTGCAAAGCGGCTCCACGTCAGGTTCCTACATTCTGGTGATGTACGAGCCGGTGTCGAAAATCAGCATCCCGATACTGATAGGCGAGCACGAGGCACAGGCCATAATCCTCGCCAAAGAGAATATCGCCATGCGCCGTCCGCTCACCCACCAGCTGCTGTGCAACATCTGCCGCGAGTTCTCGTTGGAAATCATCAATGTAACCATCGACAAATTCAACGAAGGCATTTTCTACACTACCATCACCATCTCCGACGGCACCGGCGAGCCACGCCGAATCGACAGCCGCACCTCCGACGCCATTGCCATAGCACTCACATGGCGCGTGCCGATTTACATCACCACCGAAGTGCTGGCCGAGACAGGCATCAAAAACGCCGATATGGACAACGACAGCACCGACGATACGGATGTAGAACAACCGACTTTGGAGGAACTCGAAGAACAGCTGCAGCAACTGCTCGAAGATGAGGAATACGAGAAAGCCGCTGAAATACAGGCAAAAATAGATGAAATGAAAGGGAAGTGATTGGTGATTAGTGACTAGTGATTAGTGATGAAGAAAGGTTCTGTGAACCTTTCGATAGCCCGAAGGGCGGAGAATAATATTAAAACGAACTATAAACTATAAATTATAAACTATCAACTAATTCCGAATTCCGAACTCCGAATTAAAATGAAACTGCCGAAACTTAATTTCCCCGAATATAGTTTTTCCGTCAGTCAGAGCGACGGCAAGGCGGAGATTTTCGATATTGCACGGAAAAAATATGTGGCTCTCACGCCCGAGGAGTGGGTTAGGCAACACGTCGTCCATTACCTTCACCACACTTTGGAATACCCCATCGAACTGATACAGGTGGAGGGAAGCATTACTTTTAACAAAATGCCAAAACGTTGTGATATAATCATTTACAATGCTTCAATGAAACCATTGCTTTTGGTGGAGTGCAAAAAGCCCGAAGTGCAGCTTCAGCAGAAGACCTTCGACCAAGCGATGATTTACAATATGGTTCTCAACGTTCCGTATATACTGATTACCAATGGTTTGCAGAATGCCTGCTTTTCCTACGACAAAACTGCCGGCCAAGTGGTGTTCCACAACGGCATTCCCGACTGGGATACCTTACAAAAAAAGGGTTGAACACCTTTTTCTTTCGTTTGGAAACAAAATCGGAGTTTCTACGTATTTATAGGTGTTTTTTATTAAAAATAATCGCGAAAACCGATGAACGACGACTTACTCCATGGTTTTGAGAACCTTTTCAACGATATGATAGAGGCGAAAGCCGAATTTATACCCATTATCAGCGAGTCCGACGAGGAGATGCTGCTCAAGGGCGACGCCCCCGACGAGATTGCCATCCTTCCGCTGCGCAGCAACGTGCTGTATCCGGGAGTGGTGATGCCCGTTACCGCCAGTCGCAAGAAATCCAAAGTGCTGCTGAAAACCGCCGAAAAACGGCATCTGCTGGTAGGTGTGGTGGCACAGAACAACAATGTGGACAATCCCGCCGAAAACGACCTGCACACTGTCGGCACTCTGGCCAATGTTCTTAAAGTGCTGAATATGCCCGACGGCAGTATCATGGCCATCTTGCAGGGCGTTAAACGCTTTGAAATCAAGCAATTCACGCAAAACGAGCCTTTCTTCGCCGCCAAAGTGGCCTATCTTCAGGAGTCGAAACTGCCGCCCCGCGGCAAGGTGTTCAAAAGTCAGCTCGAACAGCTGCGCACCATGTACGACCAGCTTCTGAAACAGACACAGCACATCCCCAACGAGGCCAGCTTTGCCATACGCAACATCGAAAGTCCGCGCATACTGCTCAATTTCATAGCCTCGCACCTCGAACTCTCGCTCGACGAAAAACAGACCATACTCGAAATCGACGATTTTGTGCTGCGTGCCAACAAGGTTTACGAACTGCTCACCCGCGAGCTTAACGCCGTTGAGGTGCGCAACGAGATCCGCGAACGCGTGCACAACTCCATGGACAAGCAGCAGCGCGACTACATACTCAGCCAGCAGCTGAAGACCATACAGGAGGAGCTGGGCGAAATCCCCGGCGAACAGGAGATCTACGAACTGGAACAACGTGCCAAGAAGAAAAAATGGAGCAAGGAGGTGGCCGAAATCTTCGACAAGGAACTGCGTAAGATGCGCCACTACCAGCCGCAGTCGCCCGACTATTCGGTGCAACTCAACTATCTTAACCTCATGCTCGACCTGCCGTGGAACGAGTTCTCCACCGACAACCTCGACCTCGACCATGCCCGCAAGGTGCTCGACCGCGACCACTACGGGCTTGAGAAGGTGAAAGAGCGTATAATCGAATATCTTGCCGTGCTGAAACTCAAAGGCGACATGAAATCGCCCATACTCTGCCTTGTAGGACCTCCGGGTGTGGGTAAGACCTCCCTCGGCAAGTCCATAGCATCGGCCATAAATCGTAAATACATACGCGTGGCCCTTGGCGGCCTGCACGACGAAGCCGAAATCCGCGGCCACCGCAAGACATACATCGGCGCAATGCCGGGACGCATTCTGCAGAATATCAAGAAGGCAGGCACTTCCAATCCCGTTTTCGTCCTCGACGAGATAGACAAGGTAACGGGAATGACACACAACGGTGACCCGTCATCGGCACTGCTCGAAGTGCTAGACCCTGAGCAGAACACCGCCTTCCACGACAACTACCTCGACATCGACTACGACCTCTCCAACGTGATGTTCATAGCCACCGCCAACACGCTCTCCACAATACAGCCGGCACTGCTCGACCGTATGGAGGTTATTGACCTTTCGGGATACATCCTCGAAGAGAAGAAAGAGATTGCCAAAAGGCACCTCATACCCAAGCAGATGACCGAACACGGACTGAAAAAGTCGCAGCTCTCGTTCTCGTCGTCGCTCTTGGGCGAGATTATCAACGAATACACCCGCGAGGCCGGCGTACGTCAGCTCGAAAAGGCCATCGCCAAGATAATACGCCACAACGCCGTGCGCATAGTGCAGGGTGAAGATGTGGAGAAAGCCGTCAAAAGCTCGTCGCTGAAAGAGATTCTGGGACTTCCCATCCATCGCAGCGAGGAGCGCACCACCGACAGCGTGGGCGTGGTAACAGGACTAGCGTGGACCAGCGTCGGAGGCGAGATACTGTTCATCGAGTCGTCGCTGAGCAAGGGCAAAGGCAACCTCACCATGACCGGCAACCTCGGCGATGTGATGAAAGAGTCGGCCACACTGGCTTACGAATACGTCAAATCCAAAGCCGACGAGCTGGGCATCGACCCCGAGATGTTCGAAACCCACAACGTGCATATCCACGTGCCCGAAGGTGCCACCCCCAAGGACGGCCCCTCGGCGGGAATAACCATCTTCACTGCCTTGGTTTCGGTATTCACGCACCGCAAAGTGCGTTCCAATTTTGCCCTCACAGGCGAGATAACCCTGCGCGGACAGGTGATGCCCGTGGGCGGTATCAAAGAGAAGATACTCGCCGCCAAACGTGCCAAAATCACCGACATAGCGCTTTGCTCCGAAAACCGTCGCGACATCGAGGACATCGACGAGGAATACCGCAAAGGCCTCAAATTCCATTATGTGGACACCGTCGGCGAAATAGTGCCGCTGGTACTCATTTGAAACATTGTAACCCATTGATACACACTATGAAATCATTTGTTAAGCACGCTTTATCGGTAATTGCCTTAACCGTTTTCGTTTTTTCCGCGACCGCGGTATCGGCACAGGTAACTAAAAAGGCCGATGCTAAATTCAACAATGCCGAATACTCCGACGCCTTACGTATGTACAAGAAACTGCTTGCCGGTGAAAAGTTGCCTGTGGCTACCCAATCGGACATTTACACAAAAATGGCAAAGTGTTATAAGGAGTTGGGCTATTATAACCCTGCAAGACAGTGGTTGGAAAAGGCTATGAGGCTCAATCCGGGATATGTTGCCAATTATCCCATCTATTCCGAGGTGTTGCGTTGCAACGGGAAATATCTGGAGGCCCTTTCTTACTATTACAAATATAGGGCCGAATCTGACGATACAACAATTTTGAAAAAAATCAGTCCGTCATTGATGTATTCTGTGGGCAACAACTACCAAAATCCATTTGTGAATGTTGTGGGACAGTACGCAATCAACACTTTTGGCAAAAAGCGCGGTCTTCAGTTCTTTGATGGGAAACTATATTATTCCACCACAGGTTATATGCTCGACCCGTCGGCCGCCGATTACCAATCCCACATATATGATTACCATGTGTTCTGTTCTGATGTGTCGGAAAAAGTGCTCACTAATTCCTTGCCTGAGAGTAAGATGCCGATTTTTGTCCGTAATAGGGTGGTCTCTTTTGCTGTATATCCAGGGACGAATGAAATTTACTTTGTAGCATTGGACAAAAAAGGCACCCCGACACTTTATTGCTCCCAACTCACTGACAGTGTGTATTCAAAAAAGAAGGAGGTTAGAATAGGAGGGAAGAGTCTGCCTGTTGAATCGCTTGCTTTTACCGCCGACGGAAGAAAAATGATATTTTCGGCATATCTTGAAGGAAAAGGTGGGTATGGCAACAATGATTTGTGGATGAGCAAATTGGAAGGTAAAGATTGGCAGGAACCCGTCAATATGGGTAAATCTATTAATACTCACGGTGACGAGATTACGCCATTCATCAGTGGCAACACATTGTTTTTCTCGTCGAACGGACAAGCCGAGAACTACGGAGGATACGACATATACAGTGTTAGTTTCGATCTGCCAAAACAAGAAGTATGCAATCTGAAAATGCCCTACAATTCTTTTGCCGACGACTTTTCGTTGGTGATTTCGCCAAAAGGTGACGGTGGATTTTTCGTAAGCACACGCGATACATCTTTGCTTGACGACAAGATTTATTCTTTTTCGGATATACCAAATTACACATTCTGCACAGGTTTTGTGTGCGATGTTAACGGACGCCCTGTCGATGATGTAAGCATGACAATAGTTGATGCCCAGAACGACAAGGTGCTGTATATGACCAAAAGCGGAGAAAATGGCAAATACGGCGTGTTTTTGGACAATTCAAAGCAATGCAGACTCGAGTTGGACAAAGAAAACTTTTTCCCTATGAAAGTAGATGCAAGTTCCGACAAACAAAAGAATGAATTTGTTGCTAACTCGACAAAGACAGAGAACATAATTCTTGACGGCTTTGAACTCAACAAACCGTACAAAATGGAGGGATTGTTCCATCATACAGCCGATGTGGATGTGCAAAACACATCCCGTTTATTGTCAATCGCCAAATTTTTAAAGGACAACCCTAATTTGTTGCTGTATGTGCATCTGTTCGGTTATATCTCTTCGGAGGAGGAGTTCAATGAAATACTTAACAACAAACGTATAAGCAATCTAATAGTTTTTTTGCAGGAACACGGTGTGTCGTCGTCGCGAGTGAGGTACGAGACCTACGAGAACCTTTTGCCGACAGACTTCCCCAATGTGGATATAAAAAACGACAAGACATACCTACTGTACTTCGTAATTTGTCCTCAAAAAACGCGTCCAGTGCTGCCCAAAACCAAGGAATATCGCAGGCTTTAACGTCTAAAAATGGCGTTCGGTCGGTGTCGGCGTAGCTTTTTTTGAGTTAGTAATAGATTACAAATAAAACAATTAGGAAGAAATAAAGTCCAAAACGCAAAAAAAATTTGTCCGTAACGAAAAAAAAGCGTACTTTTGCAAACGTTTTTGAAACACTAAAAGTTCGGGGTGTGGCGCAGTTGGCTAGCGCACTTGCATGGGGTGCAAGGGGTCGAAAGTTCGAGTCTTTTCACCCCGACTTTTTTTATATAGACCTCCCGTTTTTTCTTTGCTGAAAGGAATTGGCGCTACGATATGCGTCCCCAGTTTATTTTGCTTCGCTTTTTGTTGATATGCCTTTTGAGGCAGCTGTTCTGTTCGGCTGTAAGCTGCGGGTCGGCGGCGAGTATCTCGTTCACGGTGTCGCGCGCCACGCGTATCATATTCTCGTCCTGCACTATGTCGGCGAGTTTCAGGTCGATGACGCCACTTTGCTGTAGTCCCTGCAGGTCTCCGGGACCGCGCAGCTTGAGGTCGGCTTCGGCAATTTTGAAGCCGTCGGTGGTGTCCACCATCGTCTTGATGCGCGCCCTGCCTTCGGTGGTGAGCTTCTGCGATGTCATAAGTATGCAGTACGACTGTTCCGCGCCACGTCCCACACGTCCGCGAAGCTGGTGCAGCTGCGAAAGTCCGAACCGCTCGGCGTTCTCTATCACCATCACCGAGGCGTTGGGCACATCTACACCAACCTCTATCACCGTGGTGGATACCATGATATGTGTCTCGCCTTTCTTGAAACGCTCCATTTCGTAGTCTTTGACGTCGGATTTCAGCTGGCCGTGCACCATGCTGATCTGGTATTGCGGTTGCGGGAAGGCCCGCGATATGCTTTCGTAGCCGTCCATCAGGTCTTTCAGGTCCATTTTCTCCGACTCTTTGATAAGGGGGTACACCACATAAATCTGGTGTCCGGCCTCGATCTGCCGGCGCATGAATCCGAACACCTTAAGCCTGTCGTTGTCGTACTGGTGTATGGTTTTGATGGGTTTGCGTCCAGGCGGCAGTTCGTCGATAATGGAGCAGTCGAGGTCGCCGTACACCGTCATTGCGAGGGTGCGGGGGATAGGGGTGGCGGTCATTACAAGCACGTGGGGCGGGACGCTGTTTTTGGTCCACATCTTGGCACGCTGTTCCACGCCGAAACGGTGCTGCTCGTCGATGACCACAAGTCCGAGGTTGGCGAAAACCACGTCTTTCTCTATCAGGGCGTGGGTGCCTATCAGTATGTTTATCTCGCCCTTTTGCAGACGCTCTTTTATGTTCTTTTTCTGCGACGGTTTTGTGGAGCCGGTAAGTAGTTCCACGCTTATGCCGGTGTTTTCCAGAAAACGGCTGATGTTGGCAAAATGCTGTGTGGCAAGTATTTCGGTGGGAGCCATAATGCAGGCCTGGCAGCCGTTGTCGCAGGCAATTAGCATGCAAAGCAGTGCCACGAGAGTTTTGCCGCTGCCCACGTCGCCTTGCAGCAGACGGTTCATCTGTTTGCCGGTACGCATGTCGCTGTAGATTTCGCGCACCACGCGTTTCTGCGCACCAGTAAGCTCGAAAGGCAGGTTGTTGTTGTAGAAATTGTTGAAGTTGTCGCCTATATGGTTGAAAACTAGTCCGGTGCTTTTCTGCTGACGTTCTGTCTTGGCGTAGAGGTACTCCAGCTGCATAAGGAATATCTCCTCGAATTTCAGTCGCCGCACCGCTTTCTCGTTTGCCGCCCTGTCCTTGGGGAAATGTATGTTGAACATCGCCTGTTCACGTCCCATTAGTCCGAAACGGTCGAGGAGGTACTGCGGCAGGGTTTCAGGGATTTTGCCGCGTGCGTCGCCCAGAAGCACCGCCATCATCTTGGAGATGCCTTTGGTGGAGAGTCCGCGCGATTTAAGTTTCTCGCTCGACGAATATATGGGTATGAACGACTGCGCCACGGCGTCGCCTTCGGGTTTCACCAGCTCAAGGTCGGGGTGGGCTATGTTGTAGGTGCCGTTGAAGAGGGTAGGACGGCCAAGCACGAGGTATTCGGTGTTGGCCTTGATGGAGTCCTTCACCCATTTTATTCCCTGAAACCACACCAGCTCCACACATCCCGTGTTGTCGCGCAGATAGGCAGTGAGACGCATCTTGCGGCCTTCGCCGACAGTTTTGATGTCGGTGATGACACCTTTGGTGACTATATAATTATTTGTTTCGGTAATCTGGTTGATAGTCAGGAACCGTGTGCGGTCGAGGTAGCGGAAAGGGTAGTACTCGAGCAGGTCGCCGAAGGTGAATATTCCCAGCTCGCGCTGCAAAAGGGTGGCGCGTGCAGGACCTACGGTGCGCAGGTACTCTATAGGGGTGTTCAGATATGTGTAGTCTGTCGGCATTATGATGCGTTTTGATTTTGCAAAGATACGATTTTTTGGTGATTTGTGATTAGTGATTGGTGATTAGATTGTGAACAGTGAGCTGTGAACTGTGATGAGTGATGAGTGATTGGTGATTAGTGGTTTGAAGGTGTCCATAAATCATATCAACTTTTTTCTCCTGTTCGCCTTCGGCTCACGAATTGCGAAGCAATCGCGAACACATTTTAATTAAATTCAGTCTGTGAGCATATCTTGTAAATCTTGTAAATTATTTTGCCTTCGGCAAAAGCTTCGCAATAACTATTAATTGTAAATTATAAATTATTAACTAAATCACATTGTCCATTGTTCATTGTTAATTATTAATTGAAATTTATTTGCGTAGTTCGAAATAAAAGTGTATTTTTGCATTTCTAATTTCACGAAATCAGATGAAGACAGAGAAACAGATTGCCGCATCGGCTGCCGAATTTGCACAACGCTGGAAGGGCAGGGGTTATGAACGGGGCGAGTCGCAACCTTTTTGGATAGACTTGCTGTCGAATGTGTTCGGTATCGAAACTCCATCCGACGGTTTCATCACTTTCGAGGACCATCGCATGGTGGACTCCTCCAACTTTATCGACGCACGTATTCCCTCCACACGTGTGCTTATCGAGCAGAAATCGTTCGGCAAGGACTTGCGCAAGGGCATACTGCAGAGCGACGGCTCGTTGCTCAACCCGTTCCAGCAAGCACGACGCTATGTGGTAAGTCTGCCGGTGTCGGAACATCCGCGCTGGATTGTTACCTGCAATTTCTCCGAATTTCTGATTTACGACATGGAGCAGCCCAACGGAGAGCCCGAACAGGTGCTTCTGGAAAATCTCGGCAAGGAGTACTACCGTCTGCTTTTCCTTGTCGATACCAAAAACGAACATCTGAGCAAGGAAATGCAGGTGTCGATGCAAGCCGGCGCCATTGTGGGCAAAATCTACGACGCGTTGCTCAAGCAGTACGGCGATGGCTCGCCCGAGGCTCTGCGATGGCTCAATATCTTGTGTGTGCGTATCGTTTTCTGTCTTTATGCCGAGGATGCCGGGGTGTTCACTCACGACCAGTTCCACGACTACCTTGCACGCTACGACGCCACCGACCTGCGCCGCGCCATGAAAGAACTTTTCGAGGTGCTAAACACCCCGATAGACCGCCGGAGCAAATACCTGCAGCCCGACCTCGCCGCCTTCCCTTACACCAACGGCGGACTCTTCGAAGAAGAGATTGAAATACCGCAGTTTACCGAAGAGCTGAAGAAAACCCTGCTCGACAACGCCAGCCTCGACTTCGACTGGAGCGAGATAAGCCCCACCATTTTCGGAGCTGTGTTCGAAAGTACCCTCAACCCCGAAACACGACGCAGCGGAGGTATGCACTACACCTCCATCGAAAACATACACAAGGTTATCGACCCGCTCTTTTTGAACGACCTGCGCCGCGAACTCGACACCATTTTGGAAGAAAAGGTGGAACGCCAGCGTGTGCGTCTGCTCGACGAATACCAGAACAAACTCGCTTCGCTCACTTTCCTCGACCCCGCCTGCGGTAGCGGCAATTTTCTTACCGAGACCTACCTCTCGCTGCGACGGCTGGAAAACGAGGCCATACGCGAACGCTTCCACGGACAGTCGTTCCTCGGGTTCGACGAGGCCAACCCCATAAAGGTGAGCATACACCAGTTCTACGGCATTGAGATTAACGACTTTGCCGTTACCGTGGCCACCACCGCTCTGTGGATTTCGGAGGCGCAGATGCTGGCCGAAACGGAGAAACTTATGCACCGCGACATCGATTTCCTGCCGCTGAAAAGCTACCACAATATAAAAGAGGGCAACGCTCTTTCCGAAAATTGGAATCTTTTCGAGTGTTCCAACGAATTTCTTTCAGCTACACAACGCAGAGTGTTTCAGGCTTTTTTTCCAAATACCACATCGGATGAATTTGTGTTGAATGTAAATGGAAACGCTGAAATTGAAGACGGTTGGAAAAAAGGTCTTTTTGTGCAGTTTAATTATATTATGGGCAATCCACCTTTCGTTGGTGCCCGACAAATGAGCAAGGAACAGAAAGAAGACGTTCTTAATATTTTTGGCTCGAATTGGAAAAACGTCGGTAATCTTGACTATGTGTGTTGCTGGTTTATGAAAGCTTTCAATGCGTTGCGTTTTGGAAATCCTAAAGTGGCGTTTGTTTCCACCAACAGCATTTGTCAAGGTGAACAAGTGGCCGACTTGTGGAAACCACTGATGGAAAAAGGCCTTTGTATAGATTTTGCCCACCGCACATTCCGTTGGGATAGCGAATCACAATTAAAAGCACATGTGCATTGCGTTATTGTGGGGTTCAGCAAAAAAGATGCTCCCCTTACTGATAATAGAAAAAAAAATTCCACCGTCGTGTCACCGAGTAAACCTAAATACGAACCTCTTTCGATGCTACACGAAGGTGTGATTTATGACAATGACAAGATTGTAAATGCCAAGAATATAAACGCATATTTGATTGACGCATCCAATGTTTTTATTGAGAGTAGAGTAGCCCCAATTTGCAAAGTGCCATGGATAGGCATTGGCAATAAACCAATAGACGGTGGTAATTACCTGTTTACCAAGGAAGAAATGGATGAGTTTATAAAGCAGGAGCCAAAATCAGCACAATATTTCCATCCGTGGTATGGTGCAGAGGAGTTTATTCATCAGAAACCGCGTTACTGTCTTTGGCTCGGCAACTGCTCGCCAGCCGAATTGCGCAGCATGCCGCACTGTTTGAAACGGATAGAGAATGTAAGAAACCTTCGTCTTGAAAGCAAAAGTGCCGGAACCCGCAAACTTGCCGACCGCCCAACACGTTTCCATGTGGAAAACATACCTTTTTCAAACTATATAATTATTCCAAGAGTATCATCTGAAAAGCGCCGTTATGTGCCTATGGGTTTTATGTCGCCGGAAATGATGGTAAGCGATTCTGCTCACATTATTCCCGATGCCACTCTCTACCATTTTGGAGTTCTTACTTCCAATGTCCACATGGCGTGGATGCGGGCGGTGTGCGGAAGGCTGAAATCGGACTATCGCTACAGCAAGGACATTGTTTACAACAACTTCCCGTGGCCCGATGCCACCGAGGAGCAGAAAGCGAAAATCGAGGCCACGGCGCAGGCCATTCTCGACGCCCGTGCGTTGTATCCCGAAAGCTCTTTGGCCGACCTCTACGACGAACTTACCATGCCAGCCGAGCTTCGCAAGGCGCATCAGGAAAACGACCGTGCCGTGATGCAGGCCTACGGCTTCCCCGTCAAGTCCTCTTTCACCGAAAGTCAGTGCGTCGCTGAGCTGTTTAAAAGGTATCAGGAATTGGTGATTGGTGATTAGTGATTAGTATGTTTAACTGTTTAATTGTTTATTTGTTTAACTGCAAACTCAAAACTGCAAACTGAATACTGACAACTGAATACTAAAAAAAATTGCCAAAAAGCCGATAATTACATTTTTTTTGATTATCTTTGTACCAAATTGTTTTTTGCTATGATTGGTAATAAATGATTGATATACTGATAATTAGATAATAAAAAGATGAAAAAGACATTACATATTGCGGTTGTCGCGACAATGATTTTGGCATTGTCGGGTTTGGGAAACAAGGCTTTTGCCCAGTTTCTGCACCAAAAGAAAGAAGCTCCGATACACGTTGAGAAATATGCGTGGACGGGTTCTTTGGATTCTGTGACACCTATTTTTATATGGTTCGAACGCAACGACGACAACCTGCTTGCCGGTGAAATTGTTTACACCAAGTCGCAGACCAAAAGTCCGGTGCGTGTGCTCGGACAGGTGATAGTAAATCCCAACAACGGCGTTGAGGAGTTCCGTCTGTCGGAATTTCTTGGCCGCAGAGCCGAAAAGACAGGCACTATGTATTTCACTCTCGACTCGGCGGGTAGAGGCCAAGGCATTTGGAAAAACATCGACACCAGCCATAGCCTTGCACTCGACCAAGTTGCCGCTTTCCCCGCAGGCAAAGGCGGACTGCTGCAGCCCGAGAACTACACCACCATCGGCACCAAGCCCATCTACTACAGCTATTATTACTACCATCCCTACAAAGGCACCCTGGGCGGGGAGGCCACTCTGGAGCTTATGGAACACAAATACATCAAATTCCAGATTACCATCCGCGACCCGAATATCGCCGAGGGCGACGACGAACTGGACTACCACCGTCACGCTCCGCTGGTGGGCAACAAGTTCATCTACCACATGCGCGGCTGCGACTATATGTTCGAGTGCCACATCTTCCACGATTTCATTTTCCTGAAAACCCTCACCGACCGTCCGTCGGAATGCTTCGGCGTAGGCTCGTCGTTCGACGGGTTCCTCATCAAACGGTAGCGGAGGAGGCTTTCCACCTATCATAAAAGCACTTTTGCAGTGAACAGGTTTCGCAATCTCGTTCTCCCAATAGCCATTGTTTTAGGACTTATTTTCCATTCCTACTGCGGCATACTCAAAGTGGGGGTGCCGTACCTTATTTTTACCATACTGCTGCTCAATTTCGTCGCCACCGACATCAAGAAAATGCGTTTCACCGTTTTCGACGCCATACTGATGGCCGTGCAGGTCAGTCTGAGTCTCGGCATTTACTTGATACTTCATCTGTTAGGCGTTGACGAGATTGTGTCGCAGGGCGTGCTGGTGGGCGTGCTCTGTCCCGTGGCCGCCTCGGTGGTCGTTATTTCGTGTATGCTTGGCGCCAACCGCGAAACGGTGACGGCCTACACCATTTTCGACAACCTGCTGGTGGCTCTGCTTGCTCCGGTCATTTTCTCGTTTGTTGGCGAACATCAGGACATGCCTTTCGGCGAATCGTTCTTGCTGATAATCAGGCGGGTGGCCCCGATAATTGCTTTGCCGTTCTTTGTAGCGTGGTTGTTGCAGACGCTTCTGCCCAAGGCCAACGCCTTTTTGGTGCGCTACCGTGGACTGTCGTTCTACCTGTGGGCTGTGGCGCTGTTCATCACCTTGGGACAGACCATCGACTTTATAATGCTGAAAGGCGAGGAGAACCTGACTTCGATAATAATTTTGGGCGTAGTTTCGGTGCTTTTCTGCGTTGTGCAGTTCGGCGTGGGCAAGCTAATAGGACGGCATTACGGCGACACCATCGCCGGTGGACAGCTGCTGGGACAGAAAAACTCGGCCCTCGGCATCTGGATGGCCAACACCTATCTAAACCCCTTGTCGGCAGTGTTTCCGGCACTGTATTCCATCTGGCAGAACCTGTTTAACAGCTGGCAGTTGTGGAGGAACGACAAAAAAGTTGAAAATTGAAATTTGAAAGTTGAAATACTGGCTTCGACAAGCTCAGCCACCTATCAGTTAAACAACTAAACAATTCAACAATTAAACAAACAGATCACTGTTCACTGTAACACAACAATTGCGTCCGATTTCCCAATCACGGTTTTATTTTCTTCGGCTGCGGATTACGGAGTCGGCGGAGAAGAGTATCAATCCCAGCCAGATGCAGGAAAAACAGACCACGTGCGATGGGGTGAAGGGTTCGCCAAAGATAATCACACCGATAAGCAGTTGCAACGAGGGCGACAGATACTGTATGAATCCCATTGTGGAGAGCGGTATGCGTTCCGCCGCCTTGCCGAACCACAGCAACGGCAGGGCTGTAACCACGCCGCCCATCGCCAGAAGCAGTGCGGTGGGCAGATGGAAGTCGTTGAGGGCGTTGTTGCCCTGTAAAAAAGTAACTACGAGATAAGCCAAGGCCGGGAAGCTCATATAAATGGTCTCCACTGTGAGGGCGGAGGTGGCGTCGATGTCGATTTTTTTACGTACCAGTCCGTACAAAGCGAAGGTGAGGGCAAGGACGATGGAGATAAGCGGGAAACTGCCGAAATCCACCGTTAGATACGTCACTCCGACAACTGCCAGCAGCAGCGACACGCACTGCACTCGGTTGAGTCGCTCTTTGAGGAAAAGGAATCCGAAAAGCACGTTCAGCAACGGGTTTATGTAATATCCCAAGCTCGACTGCACTATATGTCCGTTGTTGATAGCCCAGATATACACGCCCCAGTTTGCCGCCATCAGCGCGCCGGTGAGGAACAGCAGAAGAAACTGTCGTCGTGTACGGACGTGCTGGCGGACAGGGTAGCGGCGTATGCCGACAAAAAGCGTGACCATGAACACCATCGACCAGAACATGCGGTGGCACAGAATTTCCACCGGCGGAACGTGCTGCAACATTTTCCAATACAGGGGGAAAAATCCCCACGTGCCATAG
The DNA here is from genome assembly GCA_016283745.1 of Bacteroidales bacterium. Classification (GTDB taxonomy): domain Bacteria; phylum Bacteroidota; class Bacteroidia; order Bacteroidales; family P3; genus UBA1219. The sequence continues at coordinate 19,065 of JAEENM010000078.1, forward strand.
CACAAAATGCCGTAAAGCACCCCTTTTCTATGTTCGTTGTGGCCGTTGGATGACATCGTTTTTGTTTGTATTGGTCTAATGTGCTGTCAATTGGGTTTGAGACGTTTTTATTAAAGAAGATGCGAAGTTACGACATTTTTTCCATCCGCACAAACATTTTTCACAATCCACAGTTCAAAACTCACAGCCAAAAAGAGTTACAGCTTGTTTATTTATTCGTAATTTTGCAAAATCATTTGCGAAGTCAATGGACATACAAAAGACACTTCAACATACAGCCGATGTGCTCCAGCGCGGGGGTGTAGTAATCTATCCCACCGACACCATCTGGGGCTTGGGCTGCGACGCCACAAATGCCGAGGCAATAGCCAAATTGTGCGGCATAAAGCGTCGCGACCCGCACAAAAGTATGCTGATACTGTGCAAGGACTTCGAGCAGGTGGCGCAATATGTGGAGGATTTCGACAGCAGGGTGGTGGAGTACATCTCGCGATGGAAAACGCCCACCACAGTAGTGTATCCCAAAGCCAAAAACCTGCCGCAGAGCCTTCTGGCTGCCGACGGAAGCATTGGCATACGCGTGCCCAAGTCGGAATTCTGCACCTCGCTGATAGAAAAGTTCGGGAAACCGATTGTAAGCACTTCGGCCAACTTCGCCGGCGAGGAACCGCCGAGATATTACTACAACATCAACGCATGGCTTATCGAGCAGGTGGACTATCTGGTGCCCGAGGAGTGCTGCGACTCGCGTTATCACAAAAGTTCGAGAATAGTAAAGAAAAACGAGAACGGCGAATTTGTCGTCATAAGATAAAAAAACACATATTATTAAAATTAAAACAAATAAATAACGTTTAGCAGATTGCTAATAATAACACACAAAAAATAAATAATCATGAAAAAAACCATCATTTTGGCCGGACTGCTTTCGTGCGTTGCATTGGTTTTCACCTCCTGCAACTCCGGCGAAGAAGAAAGACTCAAATCGCAGAAAACGATAGACTCCTTGCAGGCTATTGTCGATAACAAAAACGATGAAGTGGACGCTTTGTTCGAAGTTCTGAACGAAATCGAGGACAACCTTGCAAGCGTTTCGTCGAAATTCGGTCAGGTTGAAGAGCTGCAGCGCGGTCAGGTGGAAGGTCGCAACGACGTGAAACTGAAAATCAACGACCAGATACAGCAAATCAGCCAGATGATGACTGAAAACAAAGAGAAAATTGCCAAACTGAACCAGCAGATTCAAAGCTCCCACAAGGAGAACGCTAAACTGCAGGAGTTTGTGGAAAAACTCGAGACACGTATAGCAGAGCAGGAGACTCAGATTCAGGATCTTGTGTCGCAGCTTGAACAGAAAAACATCGTTATTGAAAACCTTAACAAAGATGTGGCAACTCTTACCGAGACCAACGCCCAAAAAGACCAAGTCATCGAAGAACAGGTGACCGACATGAACAAGGTTTACTACGTTGTGGACAGCTACAACAACCTCAAAGCTGCTGGCATAGTGAACAAGACTGGTGGTTTCATCGGCATCGGCAAAAAACAACAGCTCACCAACGACATGGATGTTTCGGCTTTCACCTGCATCGACAAACGCAAAGTCACCAACATACAAGTCAACGCCAAAGGTGCACAGGTTGTCTCCAAACATCCCGAAAACTCTTACGAACTGGTTATAAATGAGGACAAAGTTTGCACACACCTCAAAATAACTAACCCCTCGGAATTCTGGAAAACAACGAATTACCTCGTTATCTCTACGAAATAATTCATTTTTCATAGCATTATTGGTTGATTAATTGGGATGGGGAATTTGACAAAATTCCCCATTTCTTTTCTGAAAGACAGAGAGTTATGCTCAAGATAGGCAATGTTGAATTGGAGGGTTTCCCCCTTGTGCTTTCGCCGATGGACGACATCACCGACCGCCCGTTCCGCGGGGTGTGCAAGCGTTTTGGCGCCGATTTGCTTATCACGGAGTTCATCGCTTCCGAGGCGCTGGTGCGCGAGGTGGAGAAAAGCCGCCGCAAGATGCAGTTCGACGAGGCCGAGCGACCGATAGGCATTCAGATTTTCGGCCACGACGCCGACGCCCTTATCCGCTCGCTGGAGTTCGTGGAACAGGCAAACCCCGATTTTGTGGACATCAACTGGGGCTGCCCGATGCGCAAGATTGCGGGACGCGGTGCCGGCTCCGGCGCCCTCCGCGACCCCGACCGTCTTGTGGCCATCACCGCCGACATTGTCAAAGCCTCGCACCTGCCCGTAACGGTGAAGACGCGTCTTGGCTACGACGAAAACAGCAAACCCATTGTGGAGCTTGCCGAACGTCTGCAGGACGTTGGGGTGGCGGCCATCAGCATCCACGGACGTACCAAGACACAGCTGTACCGCGGCACCGCCGACTGGACCCTGATAGGCAAGGTGAAGGAAAATCCTAGGATGCAGATTCCTGTGTTCGGCAACGGCGACATCACCACCCCGGAAATGGCCGACGAATACCGCCGACGCTACGGCGTTGACGGCATACTGATAGGCCGTGCCGCCATTGGCAACCCGTGGATTTTCGAGCAGACGCACCACGTTATGGACGGCCAGCCACAACGCACGATAACCGTCGCCGAAAGGGTGGAGGTGTGCCGCCAGCATCTGCTTGCCGCCGTGCAATTTAAAGACGAGCGAACTGCAATACTCGAAATGCGGAAACACTATTCGGGATATTTCAAAGGGTTGTTCGATTTCAAGCCTTTCCGGCTGAGACTGGTCTCACTCACCAACCTCGACGAGTTGCTGGCCGTTCTCGACGACATTTCCGATCATTATCAAAACATCTGAGATTATGAAAGTGCTGCTTACGGGTGCCAACGGGCTTTTGGGACACAACATCATACTTCGGCTGTTGGAAGGCGGACACGAAGTCAACGCCATAGTCCGCAACGCCAAGTCGCTGGTGTTGAACGATGAACGTCTGCACGTATTCGAAGGCAGTTTCTTGAATAATAGCGACTTGCGCAAGGCGGCCGAAAGTTGCGATGCCGTTATCCACGCCGCCGCCACCACCGATATGAGCCTGCTGCGGTATTCCGATTTCGAGAAAGTGATTGTACAGGGCTCGCAAACGGTGATAGATGTCTGCAACGAGCTTGAAATTAAGAATGTTGTTTATATAAGTTCCGCCAACACAATTGGTTACGGAACGACCGACCGACTTGCCACCGAAACGGAGCCGATGCTTTCGCCCTTTACAGAATCGTTCTACGCCAAAGCCAAAAAGCAGGCGGAGGAATTGTTTCTTACGCTTTCGCAACGTGCGGACAATCATGTTGTTATCATCAATCCTGCATTTATGCTCGGGGCTTACGACACCAAGCCGAGTTCCGGGGCTATGCTTTTGGCCGCGCATCGCAAATTCGTGGCTGTCGCAACGAAGGGCGGCAAGAATTTCGTTCATGTGGGCGATGTGGCCCAAGCGGCAGTGAACGCACTGTCGATGGGCAGGAATGGTGAGTGTTATATTGCGGGAAATCAGAATCTTACATTGCGACAACTGTACCATATCCAGAAGAAAGTGTCGGGTTACCCGAAGCATATTCTCGTCCTGCCCACCGCCTTGGCCAAATGTGCGGGAGCTTTTGGCGACTTGCTTCGTCTTTGTCATATCCCGGTCGCTTTTTCTTCTGTGAATATCAAACAGTTGTGCATACAGGAATATTATTTGCCACAAAAAGCCGTTGAAGAGCTAAAAATGCCGCAAACACCTGTAGAAGAGGCTGTTGCCGACAGTCTTGGATGGTTTGTTTCGGCAGGAAAAATACGAACCACAAAAACACTTTCGAACTGATGAACAGACTTGCCTATATTTTGAAAGCCAAAACGCAGTACAACCTGCATTCGCCCTTTGTTTTCGACCTCTACAACGAGGCGCTGCTGCCGCGCGTGGATTCGAAGAAACTCAAAACGAACACTCTGTCGGGGCAGGACCGCCGCAACGCTGCCTTGATTTACAAACTTGCCGATCATTATGGTGTCAAAAACATAGTTCTGTGCGGTTTCCAGAAAGGAATCCCTTTCTCCGACTGGGTTGAGAATGTGTTGCCACAGCTTGTGGGCGCATCCAATATCGATGTGAGGTTGTTGGGTGGAGAACGGAAAAACAATCTTTTAATCGTTTGTCCTATTGGCTGTTACGCCATGCTTAAAGAAGAAAACGAGGGTTTTATGTCCAACGACACAATTGTTGTAACCACCAACATACACGGAGGCAAACTTGCCGAACGCCAGTGGGACGACCTCTGTTTCGACAGTTTCAACCGACTTGCCGTCGATCTGTATTCGATGGGAGTGGTGTTTTACCGCAAGGAACTAAGCGAGGAACGATACACCTTGCTGGTGTAAGCGGATTTGCACTTCCAACCTCTACAACCCACAAATTCCAAACTCCAAACTATCTCCTCACCGTCCATTCGTAGGTGTTTTCGTTTTTCTTTGTATCGCCTATTATTAGCCGTACATTGTTAGTTCCGGCATTCAGTTTGTCGGCGGCTACGGTCAGCGATGACGTCTTGCCGTCGAATTCAGCGAGGGTCCAGTTTCCGTTCACATAACAATGGTAGTAGGCGATACCCGAAAGGTTGTCGGACACTTTAATAATCAACTCGTTGCCTTTCAACGGCTTGGTGTTGCTGAAATTGGAAGGTGTGGCTGTGGGGGCTGTGGTGTCCATGGCGATGGCGAAACTGCCGAAAGTGCGCACGTCGGCTACCACAAAGCCTTTCTCCACGCGGCTTTGCTGTGCAAACATCTGTCGGCCCCAGGTGGAGACGATAAGCAGTTTGTCTTTCATAGTGCGATAGCGGTCAGGAATCCTGATTTTCAGCTGGTAGGTCTTATGCGGCGGCAGGTCGGTATTCACCAGTCGCAGCGTGTAGATGTTTGATAGCAGTTTGGAGTTGCCCGGTGAGGCGGTGGTGAAATCGAGGTAGTCGTTCTCGTAGATGGTGTATTCGTTCATCTCGAAACCGAAATCGCCTTTCTGGTGGGTATTTTTGAGGTAGTATGCCAGCGGGATGTAGCGTGCAAGTGCTTTCTGCTTGGCGGGCGCTGCAGGTTTCTGTTCCACAGACTGCACGTAGAAAGTCTTGGTGGTTACGTTGTCGGCGAAATCGGTGACGGTGTAGGTGATGGTATGCACGTCGTTGTCGGTGAAATAGATATATCCGCCGTCGCTGTGGGCCTTGCACAGTCCGGCATTATGCCCTTTCAGCACGCGGCTGAGCAGGTAGGGGGTGCGTTTGTTGATATACAGCGGGTAGTCTATCATTGCGTTGATGGCACGTGTCTCCTCGAACATAAAGGCGGTGTCCTGATAGCTGTAAACCAGTTTGTCGTCGGCGGTGAGCAGTACACGGTAAACCCCGTTGCGACCCGTGGATCCGTCCGATGCGTCGGATGTGTGTATTCCGAGGTAGAACTTGCCGCTGATTTTCACCGTGTCGCCCATGGGATGCGGCTTTGGAGCCGATTTTTTGCCCTTGCCTTTCTTTGGTGTCGGCGTAGTGGTCTGGGCGTAGAGCGAAAGGGGCTCGTTTTTGCCGTTGATGGTGGTGCTTTCGCCGAAAGGATAGATACGTATGTCGTGGATGGTGGGGGCGGTGTTGTCCTTCATGTAATATCCGAAAAGCAGAGGGTTGATGGTTTTGTCGTTGTTGGCGTAGCGCAGCTCGAAATGCAGGTGCGGACCGCCTGAACCGCCTGTGTTGCCTGCGTTGGCAATCTGGTCGCCGCTGCGCACGGGAAGCGTCTCGGGCGAAATCTCCACGTCGAGGTCGAAAGTGTGGTTTGTGTATTGGTATTTCTCAACCCAGTCGGCAATTTTTCCGCAGAAATTGTTGAGGTGCATATACACGCTTTTATAGCCGTTTGGGTGGGTGATATAAACGATTTTGCCGCCGCCGTAGCCCGACACCTTGATTCGCGACACATATCCGTCGCCGACGGCATATACAGGCTCGCCCACAACGCCGCCCACGCGCAGGTCGAGGCCCGAATGGAAATGGTTGGAACGGAACTCGCCGAAAGTGCCCGACGCCTGAAGAGGCAGGTTGATGGGGGAAATGAAGTAGTTCTGCGGGAATTTGCTCTTCTGCGAATGCAGCACACCCACGGACAATACGACAATGGCGGAGAGGCACAAAATACGTTTCATGGCGACAAAAGTTGTTTTAAGTTAGTGGATTTTAATGTTGCAAAATTACGTATTCCGCACGAAAAACGGATTGCTTTGGCAAAACAATTTTAAACAGCGCGATGTGGAATGTGTGTTTTCTCCAAAACGACAACAAAAAAAACGACCGGCAAACTGTCGGTCGTTGTCTGTTTTGAAAAAAGTATAATAGACGCTATTTCTTCACCAACCTGCGCACGGCGGTGCGTCCGTCGGTGGTTGTGATGCTCAATGCGTAGATGCCTTTCTGCAATGCCGAAATGTTGATGTCGGAAGCAGTGTGCGGTACCGCGATTGTGCGGCCTGTAAGGTCGATGGCGCAGGCGGTTTTAACTTCGCCTCCGGCAACAGTGACTTTATCGGTGGCCGGGTTGGGATATATGGTGATTTCGGGAGTCTTGGCGGTGCTGATGCCGTTTTCATCCGAAATATAAATCCTTCGTGTCAGTGTGTCGCTCAAACCTGTGGAGCCGCTGCTTGTTACCAGCGATATGGTGTGCCAGCCGAGGGTTGTCTCGAAAACTGGATTGCGTTGGTAGCAGATGTTGGTGGTGTCGATAATCCAATGGAAATCCTCGAGGTCGGGCAGGTCTGTTTGCAGCAAATCGTTGGTGAGACGTGCACGGTTTTGCAGATGCAACGTGCGAACGTCGCTGCCGCTGTAGCCCGAAACGAAATAGGTGAAATCGGAATGGGGTGTGCGCGGGGCCGATACAGAGCCGATTATTCTGTTGCCGCCAGAGTATTCGGTAAGTATGCACGAGAAAGCCTCGCCAATAGGTATTGCGGCAATTTGGTTGGAGTCGATTATCACAGAAGGGTTTGAATTCAAGAACCATTCGTATTTCATATATCCGTCGGGAGCTTTGAATGTTATGCTGTTGTTTTTCATCACAATGGGTAGGGTGGTAAGTCTCAGGTTGTCGTAATCGACGGTGTAATATGCATAACCGCAGTGTTCTATTGCTCCTTGGCCGCACGAGAATGTGGTGAATCGCAATTTGATCCTTTGTCCGCGGTATGGAAGCAGGTTTACGGCAATTGGAGTCCAGTCGGTGTAGTTGTAGAATGTGTTGGAAGTAGTAGCCCCGACTGGGTAGCCGATGCCGTTGTGCCATGTAAGAGGGATGCTGCTGGTGGAGCCTTGTGCCATCGGGTCTTGCACTATGAAATCCATATTGGCGAGTACTCGGTTGTTAAGGTCGAGTATTTCCACCAACATACGTGGCTGCTGTATTGATGGATGCAATGGATTGTACATCAACGCTGCAAAATTGACTTTCAACATATCGTACAGCGAAGTGTCAACGGTAAACGTGTATGAAATGGCCTGGCATATATACGATCCTCGGAAACATCCCACTCTAACAGATGATGACCTGCCTTGCGGTATACAACGTAAGTTATTGTTTGTCAGGGTGTCTCGTTGGCTGGTGTCGGTATGTACCGTGTGGCGGCTTACAATATTTGGGTTTGCCCAATTGAATCCGTATGCCATAGGCCCGTTGTCTATTATGCCGACATTGGAGTAAGGTCCCAAATGAGTGGGTGAGTTACTGCTACTCCAACCGTTGTTGTATTGGCCTAATCCAGCTGTGTTGTCGGAGAATCCGTATGTGCATAACACATAGCTGGCGTGAAGACTGTCGTAATTGAAACGGCCTATTATATTTTGTGCCTGCGCAGAAACAACGGCAAACAGCGCTGTGGTTAAAAACGAGAGGTGTATTATTTTTTTCATGTTGTTTGTGTGTTTTGTGGTTAAACTGTGTGTTGTTTAATCAGATGACACATATATTACTGTTTTTGAAACAATAAAAAAAGAGAATGTCGCAAAAGACATCCTCTTTTCAGTATTTTAGAACTTTGTCGCTATTTCTTTACTAATCTTCGCACTACTGTGCGGCCGTCGGTGGTGGTGATGCTCAATGCGTAGATGCCTTTCTGCAGTCCCGAAATGTTGATATCGGAGGCAGTGTGCGGTACCGCGATTGTGCGGCCTGTAAGGTCGATGGCGCAGGCCGTTTTAACTTCGCCTCCGGCAACGGTGACTTTATCGGTGGCGGGGTTGGGATAAATCCTGATTTCGGGAGTCTTGGCGGTGCTGATTCCGTTTTCATCCGAAATATAAATCCTTCGTGTCAGCGTGTCGCTCAAACCTGTGGAGCCGCTGCTTGTTACCAGCGATATGGTGTGCCAGCCGAGGGTTGTCTCGAACACAGGGTCGTGCTGGTAGCAGATGTTGGTGGAATCGATAATCCAATGGAAATCCTCGAGGTCGGGCAGGGGGGTGTTTGTAGTGGTGTCGAAAAGTTTTGCAAGGTTGTTCAGATGCAGTGTGTAGAGGTCTTGGTTTTCTGGATTTTTGACATACCAGTATGTGAAGTCGGAATGCGGACGGCGCGGCACGGATTTGGAACGCAATATCTTGGTGTTGCCGAAAAGGTCGGTGAGTCTGCACGAAAAGTCGGCACCTCTCGGTATGGCGGTCGTCTGTACGGAGTCGAACACCGTTGTGGGATCCGAGTCGAGTATCCATTCATATTTGTAAAATCCGTCGGGAGCCCTGAACGTTATGTCGTTGCTTTTGGTCACCACAGGTAGTGTGGACATGGCAAGGAAATCGTAATCAACTGTGTAGTACATATATGCGTTGTGGAGGGCAGCTCCGCCGCCGCAAGAGAATGTGGTGAAACGGAGTTTGATGGTGCGGCTGTGATATTGCGAGATGTTGAAGGCCACCGCCGTCCAATCGTGATATATGAAATTCTGATACCCGTTGTGCCAATTTAATCGCAGACCGGCGAACGAGCTGTATTGCGAGTGCCCCATAATCCAGAAATAACTCAACCGCTGGTCGGTGGAGTCGAGTATCTCTATCATTATTCGTGGCTCGTTTTGGCCTTGCACATTGCTGTATAATGCGGCAAAATTCACGGCCAACATGTCGCTCTGTGTTGTGTCAACAATTAAAGTGTAGGATATCGCTTGACAGAAATAACTGCCGTAGCGGCAACCAACACGGACGGCCGTGCTTCTTCCGGGAGGTATGCATCTCAGGCTGTCTTTTGCTATCGAGTCGGTGGATGCGGTGTCGGTGTGTACAGTGTGGCGGCTGGCGGGGAGGCGGTCATCGCCATATCTGTTAGGACCGTAGTCGATAATTCCCACACTGGAGTATGGACCAGCGTAAGCGCCTGAGTAGTTGTCGAAACGGTTATATGTGCCGTAGGTACACAACACATTTGGCGCACGCAAATTGTCGTAATTGAAACGGCCTATAACATTCTGCGCTTGCATAGAAACGACAGCAAGCATAGTGGCGATAATCAGAAAGGGTAATATTTTTGTCATAATGTTGCTTTTATTTATAATTTTATATATGACACTTCTAGTCAACGTTCTGAAACACAGTTTAACGATTATTTTTGAAAAAGAGGAAAACTACCCCGAAAAACAGCCCTGAAAAGTTGTGAAAAAACGGGGTTTGATAACTTGATGAAAAAAAACGTCAAAAGGCAGTCCGAAAACCATATTTTTTTCGTATTTTTGCACGGAATTTTACACATTTGAAAAACGAAGAAATATTTATAGAACAATGGCAGAAGAAAACGAAGAAAAAAATCTCGACAAGCCTTTGACACACAGCGAATCGACGCACAGCGACAACGACAACGGCACCACCATCTCGCTAGAGGGCATGTATCAGGATTGGTTCCTTACCTACGCCTCGTACACCATTATGGACCGTGCTATCCCCACGCTGAAGGACGGCCTCAAACCCGTGCAGCGTCGCATACTGCACTCCATGCGCGAACTGGAGGACGGCCGCTACAACAAAGTGGCCAACATAGTGGGTAACACCATGAAATACCACCCCCACGGCGACGCATCCATCGGCGACGCCCTTGTGACACTGGGACAGAAGGACCTCCTTATCGACTGTCAGGGTAACTGGGGCAACATACTCACCGGCGACGGCGCTGCCGCACCCCGTTACATCGAGGCACGCCTCTCCAAATTCGCCCTCGACGTGGTGTTCAACCCCAAAATCACCGAATGGAAACCGTCCTACGACGGCCGTAACAAAGAGCCGATAACCCTGCCCGTGAAATTCCCCCTGCTGCTCGCACAAGGCACCGAGGGTATAGGTATGGCTTTTGCCACCAAGATACTGCCGCACAATTTCAACGAGCTTATCGATGCCTCCATAGCCTACCTGCGCGACCAGCCTTTCGAGCTGTTCCCCGACTTCCCCACAGGTGGCATGATCGACGTGTCGCGCTACAACGACGGCCTACGCCGCATCAAAGGCGTCAACGACACCGACGCTGACGACGACCCATACGCCGACCTAGGCGATTTCGACGACTTCGACGACGAGGAAGGCGGCGGTAAACGCAAGAAAAACGCACCAAAAGATTCGGCCAACGCCAGCCGTGTGCGCGTGAGGGCAAGGATACAACAGGTGGACAAAAAGACTCTGGTAATCACCGAGTTACCGTTCACCGTGACTACGCTCAGCCTTATCGACTCCATCGAAGAAGCCAAGGACAAAGGCCGTCTGAAAATCAGCAAAATAGACGACAACACCGCCGAAAACGCCGAGATAGTGCTTCATCTGGCGCAGAACGTCTCGCCCGACCAGACCATCGACGCACTTTACAAGTTCACCCTGTGCGAGATACCGCTCTCACCCAACTCTTTCGTGATCTACAACGACAGGCCGGTGTTCATGTCCATCTCCGAGATGCTGCGCAAATCCACCGACTACACGCTGGACCTGCTCAGCTGGGAGCTGCGGATACTCATCGACGAGCTGGAGAGCAGCTGGCACTATATTTCGTTGGAAAAGATATTCTTCGAAAAAGGCATCTACAAAGAGCTCGAGAAAAAAAACTACGACACTTGGGAAGACCAGCTTACGGGCATCGAACGCCGTTTCGACGAATACCGCGACCTGCTGAAACGCGAGATCACACGAGAGGATGTGGAGAAACTTTGCGAGAAACCTGTCCGCAAGATTTCCAAGTTCGATATCAAGAAAGCCGACGAGCAGCTGGCCGACATCGAAAAACGTCTGGAGGAGGCCCGCTACAACCTCGACCACATCGTGGATTACACCATCGACTATTTCAAACGTATCAAGGAGAAATACGGCAAAGGCCGCGAGCGCAAGACGGAGATCCGCAACTTCGAAAATATTGAAGCTGTGACCGTTACGGTGGCCAACCAGAAGCTCTGCGTGAACAAGAAAGAGGGCTTTGCAGGCTACGACCTGAAAAAGGACGAAAACGTGGAATATGTGTGCGACTGCTCCGACATCGACGACATCATCGCTTTCCGCAAGGACGGCACTTTTGTGGTCTCCAAGGTGCAGTCGAAAGGATTCCTCGGCACCGCCGAATGCAAGGAGCTGATTTATGTGAGTGTGTTTCGCCGCAACGACGAACGTACCATCTACAACATGGTATATAGCGACGGGCCTTTCGGCAACGTGATGGTGAAACGATTCTCCGTTACGGGCATCACCCGCGACAAGAACTACGACCTAACCAAAGGCACCAAGGGCACCAAAGTGCTCTATTTCTCGGCAAATCCCAACGGCGAGGCCGAGGTGATAACCGTCCACCACAAAGCCAAACCCAAGCTGAAAAAGATACGTTTCGACTTCGATTTCGCCGAGATTGCCATCAAAGGACGTGCTGCCGCAGGTAACATACTGACACGCAACGCCGTGCAGAAAATCACCGTGAAAGGGGAGGGAGTATCAACCCTCGGCGCACGCCAGATTTGGTACGACGAAAGCATCAAACGTCTCAACGTGGAGGGACGCGGCACGCTGCTGGGCGATTTCAAAGGCACCGACCGCATTCTGTCCATCACACGCTCGGGATATTTCCGCACCTGCAACTTCGACCTCAGCAACCATTTCGACGACGATATGATTGCCATACGCAAATTCAATCCCAACACCATCATAACCGCTGTGTATCAGGACGGTGAGAACAAAAACTTCTACATCAAACGTTTCAAGGTGGAGGATCTGGACAAGAAACTGCCCTTTATCGACGAAAGCACCGAGGACAGCCTCATCGACTACGCTTTCGACACTTTCCCGCGTCTGGAGGTGGTTTACGACACCGAGAACTCCAACAAAAAGATACCTTCGGAGATAATCGAGGTCACCGATTTCATCGGCGTGAAAGGCTACAAGGCCAAAGGCAAACGCATCACCACCTCGATTGTCGAGAAGTTCACTTGGCTCGACCCGTTGCCTGAACCAGAACCCGAACCCGAGCCGGAGCCCGAACAAGGTCCGACGGACGGCGCGCCCTCTCCCGACGAACTCAACCCAGAATTCGACCCCGACGCCGATGTCATTCAGGGAACTTTGTTTTAATGAAGTAAATTACTAAAAATGAAGATATTAGTTGTATTACCGCGTTTTCCGCACCCCTTGGACAAAGGGGACAAGCTGCGTGCTTTCCATCAGGTACGCTGTCTGTCACAAAAGCACGAGGTGTATCTCTTCTGCACCTCGCACCAGTGGGTGAACGACGATGATTTCAATGCCGTGAAAAGCATCTGCAAGGACATCGAAGTGGTGCATCCCAACAAGATAGTCTCCGCATGGAACGTTTTGAAGGCCGCTTTGTCGGCACGTTCGCTACAGGTTGCCTACTGGACTTCGAAAAAAACGGTGAAGAAATTCCGCAAGTTCGAGAAAAAAGTCCAGCCCGACGTGCTTTACTGCCAGATGATACGCACAATGAAATGGGTGAAGAAATCCAAGACTCCCAAAGTGCTTGATTTCCA
>JAEENM010000079.1 GCA_016283745.1 Bacteroidales bacterium
ACCATGCAGCAGAAGTCGTTCGAGCTCAACGAGTTCACCGTAACTGCCCGTCGCGAGCGCTACCGCCGCAAGAACAACCCCGCCGTGGAGCTGATGCGCAGGGTTATCGCCAACAAGCAACGCAACAGCATCGAAAACGCCGACGCCTACAGCTACCGCAAGCACGAAAAGATGGAAGTGTCGCTGTCCAACCTCAACGAGAGCATGCGCTACAAGGCGCCTTTCAAAAAGATAGGCTTCATTTTCGACAATATGCAGGAGTCGGAGCTGAACGGCAAGAAATACGTGCCGTTGTATTTTATGGAAAACCTTTCGGAGACTTATTTCGACAGGTCGTCGTCGGGCACTCCGCGCACCATCACCACCGCCAACCGCGACGTGGAGGTGGACAAATTTCTCGACCAATACAGCCTGGAGCTGGCCATGGACGAGGTTTTCGGCGACATCGACATCTACGACGAGCGCATCCCGCTTTTGAGCAACGAGTTCATCTCGCCGCTTTCGCAATACGGCATTCTGTTCTATCATTACCACATCGCCGACACCTTTTATTTCGACGGCGACACCTGCATAAGCCTTCTGTTTTCGCCCGCCAACCAGCAGGACTTCGGCTTTTACGGCAAAATGGCCGTCACCAAGGACAGTTTGCATGCCGTGCGCAAGGTGCAGCTAAACCTGCCCTACAGCAACTCGGTGAATTTCGTGGAGCAGATACGTTTCGAGCAGGAATACCAACGTCGCGACGGACGTCTGCTGGTGTCGTTGAAAAACATCATAGTGGACTTCCATGTGCCGGGCGTTTCCGCTCACGGCCGCAAACGCACCATCTACGACGACTATGTTTTCGACAGCATCATCGTTGCCAAAAGCCGCAAACTCCCCGACCATGTACCCAACTACAACAAACGCGACGACGAGTATTGGAACGAGCACCGCATAGAGCCCCTCACGCCCAACGAGCAGCGCATCTACGACGATGCCGCCCGTCTCAGAGACGTAACCCCCTATCGTGTTCTGGTAAAGACCATTATGGCAATAGCCGGAGGATACGTGGATTTGGGCAAGGTGGACTGGGGACCGGTGGAGAACACCATTAGCTGGAACTCCGTGGAGGGATTGCGGCTGCGCTTAGGCGGAAAGACAAATATGAAATTCAACGAACACCTCTTCTTTTCGGGATTTGTAGCCTACGGACTCAAGGACTACCGTTTCAAATACAACGTCAAGGCCATGTACTCCTTTGCGGAGAAGAAATACCATCAGTACGAGTTTCCGCACAACCTGCTTTCGCTCGCCTACGAGGAGAACACCACCATCCCCGGGCAGGAGTTTATGATGGGTACCTCGGACCGCCTTTTCCAGTCGTTCAGCCACACGGGCATCGACAAGATGACTTTCGACCGCAAGCTCACCCTGCAGTACGACTACGAAACACCACGTCATTTCTCGATAAAGACCAAGGTGGAGCATCTGGAGCAGGAGCCCCTCGCCAACCTCGATTTTACGAGTGTGGACGGCCAAACGGAGTACAACCCGTTGCGCTCCGACATTTTCGAGCTGCAGCTGCGTTTCGCCCCACGCGAACGTTTCTACCAGAGCTACGAATACCGCATGCCGATAAACAACACCTCGCCCGTTTTCACCCTCACCTACACCTACGGCACACGTCTGTTCGGCGCCGATTTCGAGTATCACAAGCTGAAAGGCCGTTTGCAGAAACGCTGGTTTGTGCTTTCCATCGGTTTTCTCGACGTGAGCGTGGAGGCGGGTAAAATCTTCGGCCAAGTGCCTCACTTGCTGCTTTTTGTGCATCACGCCAACCAAGGGTACACCTATCAGGACGAGGCGTTCAACCTGATGAACTATTTCGAGTTTGCCAGCGACCAATATGTGCAGCTGATGGCCAACTATAGTTTCAACGGCTTTATTTTCAACCGCATACCGCTGATAAAAAAGCTCAAGTGGCGCGAGGTGTGTTCCGCCAAAGCCGTGTGGGGCGATGTTACCAATCGCAATATGCCATCCTCCGACAACCCCAAGCTGATACCCTTCCCCACCAACGCCGACGGGGAGCCGGAGACATCCACCCTTGACAAAATGCCATACGTGGAGGTGAGCGCGGGCATCGACAACATTTTCAAGCTGCTGTGTCTGGAATACGTGTGGCGGCTAACTTATTTGGACAACCCCAACACAATACCCCACGGCCTGAGGTTCAGGGTGCATATTGCGTTTTAGGTCATAGGTCTAAGGTCTAAGGTCAAAAGTCTAAAGTCTAAGGTCAAAAGACCGGAGACTGATGACAAATTTCAAAAAAAATCAACAATTTAACAAATAAACGCCCAACAATTCAACAAAAAGTCATATCTTTGCAAAAATTTTCTAAACGAAAAAAAATAATAAAATAGTTATAACCAACACAGTATTATCATGAAAAAAGCTTTATTTTTTCTTGCAGTGCTTTGCGTAGCGGGCATTTTCTCCGCCAAGGCACAGAGTCCGAGCGACTCGGCGTTCGTTCGCGACCTCAGTTTCATCTTCATCCAAACCAACACCCTGCCGTACTCCACCACAGGAGACATCGACATCGCCTCAGGTGGCAAAATCCTGAAGGATCTAAACCCCGACTGTCGGGCTACGGGTTACACTATAAACCTTACATCGAGCAAGAGGCTCGACATCAAGTTATCCACAGGAACTTGGGACAGCTACTTATACGTGCTCGATGCAAACTACGACACTATAATATACAACGACGACTGGAAAGAAGGCGCATATACTTTCGGAAGTAGGATAATACACAATTTCCCTGCAGGGCAATATTTCATTATAGTATCAGAATACAGCAGTGGCTCATCATCCCATCCCTACACTCTGTCAGTCGACGAAACCTCAACAAGTTTAACTGCATTTAATGCCCTCACCTACACCCCACTCACCATAGGAACATCTGTTACCGACACCCTTAGAACCTCTGACGGACCAATAGGAGATTATTACTTTGGCCATTATTACCGTGCATCGTATGCCAGAGCCTACACAATGCAAATAAACAACGCGTGTGTGTTCGATGTTACCTGCAACCGCTCCAACAGGCATTTTAAGCTGCTTGACAACAACTATAATGAATTATACACAAATGCTATCAATACTCCGGGCACATACCGTCTCGTGACTTACTCCAGTCTTTATTTCGACGAAGACACATCCATAGCCACTCCCTTCACAATTACTACAAGCACTTCACCTTTGGTAAATTTCAACACCCTAACCTACACTCCACTCGGCACTTTTACCGACACCACAGTTAACGACACATTTTCGTTCACTTACCCTACTATTGATTACGAAGACTATTTATTTAAAGCCAAAGGCTACTCTTTCCAAGGCACACAAGGAAAAGTCGTCACAATTGAGGATGACTATGTTAACGCCTTGTACGTGTTGATGGACAACAACCACAACATTCTGAGAACCTCTTGGTATACAGTAATCGCTCAACTACCACAAACCGGCACCTACTACCTCGCCATTCTGAATTATAGTGGTAATGAATGCCCGACCAACATTTTGATAAATAATTTCCAAACCTACTATGTGGATGGCATCAACGGCAACGACTCACGCAATGGTCTTACCCCGGGCACTGCCTTTGCCACCCTCGACACCGCCTTGGTACGTAGCGGCGGCATAGGCAAATACTACCTTACCGAGGACTACACCTTCTCCAACAACGAAGTCTATCTTTATTTCGCACAAATTTACCCATACCAGAAAGATATCCGTCTGCACATGCCCACATCGGGATACAACGATGTGATAGTAGTTTGGCCAGCGGGGCAGCTTGTTTTCGGTGAAGAGGGCAGCAGCTACTATTTCATTATCGACAGCAACCGCAGCCACAATTTCGATAACTTTGTGAATGCCAACACTTTCGGTTCCAATCTCGAAGTAAACAACCTGAAAATAACCAATTCTTACTTCCCCAGCTATGTATTTGGTGGCGATGAAATCATTATGCGCAACTGCGAGTTTGCAAACGACACATTTAACGGCGTATTCATCGGTATAAACTTAGATGCCTATAATTCCCTTAAACTTATCAACTGCAACATATCACAAAACATTTTCGACTATTATTTTATCTATTTTAACTACTTCAATGCAAAATTCGACTTGGAAAACTCCAACATTGTGGGCAACACTTTCAATAAAGAATATCCCATGAATTTTCATGGTTTTGCTACCGCAAACCTCACAAGTGGCAACTGGCGCAACAACCGCCTTTCCGGCAACTATCCCTCCAGCAGCAACGCCAACATAACCGCACAAAATGCCGCCGGCATCTGGAGCGAATACTCAACAATAAACATCGGTGCCGGTTTCACCATGGATGCCAACAACTACCTCTGCATCGACACCGCCACCACACTGAATATCACAGAAAACCTCAGCGGAAACAATGTGGCACAGATCTATCCCTACTATTACGACGGCAACGATGATCTTTACAAAGCCGACTACTACGAAGGTCGCCGTGTGCTTTGGGGCTCTTCGAGCCTGCTGGCCAACAACTACCAGAAATTCAGCGTAGCACAGGCCGACAACAGCGCACTGTGGTATCTCCACCCCGACGGAACCATCCACTCCTACCCCGAGAGCATCGACCAGGCCGAGGAAGGCACCATACGCCTCTACCCCAACCCCGCCAACGACGTGCTTAACATAGCACTGCAAGGCTCCGAGGTTAACGAAGCTGTGGTTATCGACATCTACGGCAAGACAGTGGCCCGCACCGCCGTGTCCGAAGGCAACAACACACTGAACATCAGCGCACTGCCCGCAGGAATGTACTTCGTGCAACTCCGCGCAGATAACAGCGTAAAATCTACTCAAAAGATAATAAAGAGATAGTTCGGAACTATAATTTCGGATTTATGAATTATTAAAAAAGCCGTGCGTTGCACGGCTTTTTTTCTATCTATCTGAAAATCGGAATATCCGAAAATCTGAAAATCTCCACCGGTGGCTGAGCCTGTCGAAGCCACCGCACAATCTGAAAATCATTCAAATGACCAGTGGCCGACGACCAATTTTTAAAAAAAAAACAACAATTTAACAAATAAACGCCCAACTATTCAACAAAAAATCGTAACTTTGCAATTCCAAACGAAACAAATAAAAAAAGTAATAACTAATACCTTATTATCATGAAAAAAGCATTATTTTTTCTTACAGTGCTTTGCGTAGCGGGAATCTTCTCCGCCAAGGCACAGAGTGCGAGCGACTCGGCGTACGTTCGCGACCTTAGTCCAATATTTATCAACGCCAGCAATCTGCCTGCTACAGCCACCGGCGACCTCGCCATCACCGCCAACGGCAAAATACTGAAGGATTTACGTCCCGGCAAAAGAGCAGCATGTTACACCTTTATACTTTCGTCGAGCAAGGAACTGGACATAGCCCTTACCACAACATGGGACAGCTACATCTACGTCCTCGACACAGGATATAATGTGTTGCTACAAAACGATGACTGGTGGACTTCATCGTCCAGACTACTGCACCAATTTCCTGCAGGACAGTACTATATTATAGTTGCAGATTACTTTGGCAATGAAACAGGCTCCCACACTTACACACTCTCTGTGGACGAATCCTCCGTACTGTTGACCTCGCTCAACGCCCTCACCTACACTTCCCTCACCATCGGCACACCTGTTACCGACACTCTGAAAACCACTGATGGAGTTATTCAAAGGCAAGACGGCAGTGACTCTACAAGGTTATTTACTCCAGTTTACGCAAGAGCTTTCTCAACACAAATATCATCCCCAGGAATATTAAGCGCAACCACAGACCGTGGTAACAGAAGAGTGTTTTTGACCGACAACAACTACAACGTTCTCACCGACATGTATAGCAGTTCCATTTCTTCGCACTACATCCAAAATCCTGGCAATTACCGCATTATAGTTACATCCACATATCCTTTTGACCAAGACACATCCACAGCAACGCCATTTACACTATCCACCACATTTGCTCCAGTACTAAATTTCAACTCTCTCACCTACGTCCCCCTCGGCACCTTTACAGACTCCACTGTGAACGACACTTTTTCAACGTCTTTCCCCCTCATTGAATACAACGGTTATATTTTAAGGGCTAAGGGGTATTCTTTCCAAGGCACACAGAACAAAGTAGTTACAATTGAAGATGAAAATTGGGAAGCCTTTTACGTATTGATGGACAACAACCACAACATACTGAAAACTTCTTGGTACTATTTATTCGATCAACTGCCCCAAAACGGTACCTACTACCTCGCCATTCTGAATTATAGTGGTTATGAATGCCCCACCAGCATTTCTATGAAAAATTTCCAGACCTACTATGTGGATGGCATCAACGGCAACGACTCACGCAACGGCCTTACCCCAGGCACCGCCTTTGCCACACTCGACACTGCTGTGGCACGTAGCGGCGGCATAGGCAAATATTACATTACCGAGGACTACACCTTCTCCGAAAATACAGTCAATGTTCTTTTTGCACAAATATACCCATACCAGAAAGACATCCGTTTGCACATGCCCACCTCAGGTGGCAACGATGTTATAGGTGCTTGGCCGGGACATCTTGTGTTTGGCGAAGAGGGCAGCAACTACTATTTTATTATCGACAGCAACCGCAACCAAGGTTTCGACGACTTTTTGGATGCCGACGACTATGGCTCATATCTAGAAGTGAACAACCTGAAAATAACCAACTCGTACTTCCACAGCACAGTATTTTGGAGCGACAACCTCATACTGCGCAACTGCGAGTTTACAAACGACACAATCGGCGACGAATTCATAGGGATTGAAGAAGACCTCTACAATTCCGTCAAACTCATCAACTGCAACATATCACAAAACATTTTCGAAAATAATTTCATGTATTTTGACTACGACTCCGTAAAATTCACCATGGAAAACACCACTGTTGTGGGCAACACTTTCGATAACTACTATCCTTTGGAATTTTATAACGGTGCCACCGTTAACCTTACAAGCGGCAACTGGCGCAACAACCGCCTTACCGCCAACTATTACTACAACGGCAACGCCAACTTGAGTGCACAGAATGCAGCCGGTATCTGGAGCATGTTCTCCACAATAAACATCGGTGCCGGTTTCACCATGGATGCTAACAACTACCTCTGTATCGACTCCGCCTCCACACTGAATATCACCGAAAACCTCACAGCTTCTAACGTTGCTCAAATCTATCCTACTTATTATGACAATTCAGATTCCAAATACAAGGCCAACTACTACGAAGGCCGCCGTGTGCTTTGGGGCACATCGAGCATGTTAGCAAACAACTACCAAAAATTTAGCATTGCTCAAGCCGACAACAGCGCACTGTGGTACCTCCACCCCGACGGAACCATCCACACCTACCCCATCGGCATCGACCAGGCCGAGGAAGGCACCATCAGCCTCTACCCCAACCCCGCCAACAACGTGCTTAACATAGCTCTGCAAGGCACCGAGGTAAACGAAGCTGTGGTTATCGACATCTACGGCAAGACCGTGGCCCGCACCGCCGTGGCCGAAGGCAACAACACACTGAACATCAGCGCACTGCCCGCAGGAATGTACTTCGTGCAACTCCGCGCCGCAGGCAGCGTTAAAGCCACTCAGAAGATTATCAAACGTTAGTTCGAACTCGAATTTCGAAATTATTAAAAAAGCCGTGCAACGCACGGCTTTTTTTCTATCTATCTGAAAATCGGAATATCCGAAAATCTAAAAATCCCCCGCGGTGGCTGAGCCTGTCGAAGCCACCGCACAATCTGAAAATCATTCAAATGACCAGTGGCCGACGACCAATTAAAAAAAATCAACAATTTAACAAAAAAAACGCCCAACTATTCAACAAAAAGTTGTAAATTTGCAAAAATTTTCAAACGAGAAAAAAATAAAAAAAGTATTAACCAATACCCTATTATCATGAAAAAAACATTATTATTTCTTGCAGTGCTTTGCGTAGCGGGCATTTTCTCCGCCAAGGCACAGAGTGCGAGCGACTCGGCATACGCCCGCAACCTCAGTTACACCTATTTCAACATTAGCAGTCTGCCCAACACGGTAACCGACAGTTTGAGCGACGGAGGCAAAATTCTGAAAGACATCAGACCGGGCTACAGGGCCAAAGGCTATGCCATAATCCTCACTTCCACAAAAATACTCGACATTTATTTGAATCAAACCAGCTGGAACGATTGGGACGAATACCTCCTCCTGCTCGACTCAAATTACAACCTAATAACCTACAACGACGACGCCTCGGGAGGTGGCAGCCGTATTATCATAACTCTCGCACCCGGCAATTATTACATACTTGCTTCCGAGTACAGCTACAGCAGTTCCTTAACAAAAACCTACACCCTCACTATCGACGAGATAATCCCCACAACTCTAAACGCCCTCACATACGTCCCCCTCGGCACTTTTAACGACACCACAGTGAACGACACCTTTGTTGCATCATACCCTTACATAATGTACAACAATTACGCTTACAAAGCCAAAGGCTACTCTTTCCAAGGAACACAAAATAAAGTTGTTGTGATTTCTGATTACTATGAAGACGCCTATTTTGTGTTGATGGACAACAACCACAGCATCATACAAACTGGCTATAGTATTGGCGCTCAACTACCCCAAACCGGCACCTACTACCTCGCTATTCTTGACGAAACTTTTTATGCGGCATCGACCACTATCTCGATAAAAAACTTACAAACCTACTATGTGGACGGCATCAACGGCGATGACTCCCGCGACGGCCTTTCCCCAAGTACCGCCTTTGCCACACTCGACACTGCCATTGTGCGTAGCGGCGGCGTTGGCAAATACTACCTTACCGAGGACTACACCTTCTCCAACAATTATCTCATAACCTACTATGCTCACATTTACCCCTACCAAAAGGACATACGGTTACACATGCCAACCACATCAAGCGACAACATTTTAGACGCGGCTGGCGAACTCGTCTTCGGCGAACAGGGCGGCAACTACTATTTTATTATCGACAGTAGCCACACATCATTTGAATATGGCCTTGTGTACGGATACGCCGGAAGCAGCATAAATGTGAACAACTTAAAGGTGAGAAATTCCTATTTAGAATACTTCGTATACAATGCCAATGAATTGGTGATGCACGATTGTGAATTCGTCAACGACACTATCAACAAATACTTTATAGTAAAAGGACATGAAGAGTCAAGAAATGTACACATTATTAACACCGACTTCTCGCAAAACTTTTTGAATTGGTATTTTATCTTCCAGTACAGTTACTACACTCCCGACACAATGATTTTCACATTGGAGAACACTACCGTTGCAGGAAACACATTTGGTTACCCACAGTGGATATACAACGGAGCCATTGTCAACCTCGTAAGCGGCAGCTGGCGTAACAACAGTCTTTCCACCAACTATTCCTATAACGGTAACCCCAACCTTACTACCCAAAACCAGGGCGGCCTTTGGTTATGGGGTGTAACAGCCACCATAGGTGCCGGATTCAGCATGGATGTGAACAACTTCCTGTCCATCGACACCGCCACCACACTGAATATCACAGAAAACCTCAGCGGAAACAATGTGGCACAGATCTACCCCTACCGCTACGACGGCAACGACGAACTTTATAAAGCCGACTACTACGAAGGTCGCCGTGTACTGTGGGGCTCGTCGAGCCTGCTGGCCAACAACTACCAGAAATTCGGCATAGCACAGGCCGACAACAGCTCTCTGTGGTACCTGCACAGCGACGGCAAGATATACACCACCGAGGAACCTGTAGGCCTGAATCAAGCCGAGGAAGGCACCATCAGCCTCTACCCCAACCCCGCCAACAACGTGCTTAACATTGCTCTGCAAGGCACCGAGGTGAACGAAGCTGTGGTTATCGACATCTATGGCAAGACCGTGGCCCGCACCACCGTGGCCGAAGGCAACAACACACTGGACGTAAGCGCACTGCCCGCAGGAATGTACTTCGTGCAACTCCGTTCCGATAACACTGTGAAAGCCACTCAAAAGATTGTTAAACGATAGTTCGGAACTATAATTTCGGATTTATGAATTATTAAAAAAGCCGTGCGTTGCACGGCTTTTTTTTCTTGTAAAGACGTTTCATGAAACGTCTCTACACGCATCAATATCTGAATATCCGAAAATCGGAATGTCCGAAAATCTAAAAATCTCCACCGGTGGCTGAGCCTGTCGAAGCCACCGCATAATCTGAAAATCATTCAAATGACCAGTGGCCGACGACCAATTTTTAAAAAAAAATCAACAATTTAACAAATAAACGCCCAACTATTCAACAAAAAATCGTAACTTTGCAATTCCAAACGAAACAAATAAAAAAAGTAATAACTAATACCTTATTATCATGAAAAAAGCATTATTAGTTTTAGCGGTGCTTTGCGTAGCGGGAATATTCTCCGCCAAGGCACAAACTAACCCAAGCGATTCGGCATACGCCCGCAACTTGAGTTACGTTTATCTCAACACCAGCAGCATGCCCGTCACTGTTACCGACAGCCTTGTCAACGGCGGCAAAATACTGAAAGACCAGAACCTGGGACCTTCGGGACGTCAATATGGCAAGAGAGTCAAGGGCTATGTTATAACCTTATCGGCAACCAAACTAATCGACATCTATTTGAACCATACCAGTTGGGACGATTGGGACGAATACCTTTTGCTGCTCGACTCAAATTTCAATATGATAGACTACAACGACGACGCCATCAATGGCGGCAGCCGTATTACAAGGGCACTCAACCCCGGCACTTACTACATCCTCGCTTCCGAATACAGCCACTCATCCAATAACAAAGCCTACAACCTCACAATAAACGCACGAAACGTAAAAACCTTCAGCACACTAACTTACACAGCCAAGACCTTCAGAACACCCATAGTGGACACCCTCGGTGCCAACTGCGAACTGCTAACGGACAGCATGCTGTATGGCAATGCCTACAATGCCAAAGGATACACCATGCAGATACCCGCTTGTTATATGAAACTTACTTACGACAGGAACAACAGGTATGTGCTCTTGTTAGACAACAACTATAACATGATACACGATTTTTATTCATCATCAACATTCAACGTGCAGCAATCCGGTACCTATAGGCTGGTCGTATTATCGAGTGAGTACTACGACAACGACACCTCGCTCAGCACTTTCTACACCATTACCACAGACTCCGCCCATGTTGTCACTTTCCGCACTTTGCCGTACCAAAACATAAGCTTTGGCTCCACCATTTCCGACACGCTAAGAAATACCGACCCATCCCTGTTGTCGCACCCTTTATCAAGTTCTAATGGTATGCCTTTTGCAAAAGGCTACAAAATTCAGACTCCAGCCACAATAAACTACTTGGATTTTGTAGTTGATTCGGCAGATTACGACACATACATCTTCCTGCTCGACGCCAACAAAGACCTTATTGCTCAAAATGACGATGACCATATCTACGAAAGCAGGCTAATTTCACAAGTAAACCCATCTTCCACCTACTATCTTGTGGTTAGCTCATACAGCTATGGTGATACAGGTTGGTTCCATTTCTACACCAGAGGAATACAGAATATACCCACATTTTATATTGACGGTGTTAACGGCGATGATAGCCGCAACGGCCTTACAGCAGGCACAGCCCTCAAGACCCTCGACACCGCCATTGCACGTTCAGGTTACGTGGGCAAGTACCTTATCACCGAAGATTACACTTTCAACAACGAAAACTCTTTGAAAATTTCTCATGCCGAAATTTATCCCTACGGGAAGGACATAAACCTAAAAATATCCGACAACTGCAACAGCGACATATTTAATATTTCCGAAAGCCTTATCTTTGGCGAGAACGGCAGCAACTACTACTTTATCATCGACAGCAACAGAACATCCAATTATAGCGATTTTCTCGATGCAGACTGGCTCGGAACATACCTCGAAGTGAACAACCTGAAAGTTCGCAACTCATATTTACCATCGGCTTTTCTTTGGGGCGACAAAGTGGTGATGAACAACTGCGAATTCACCAACGACACAACAAACAATTCCTTTTTAGGAATAGATGAAGATGGATACAACGAGTTGAAACTGACAAACTGCACCTTATCGCAAAATATATTCCATGATGATTTCATATACCACGATTACGACTACTTTAAATTAACCATGGAAAACACCACCGTTTCGGGCAACACCTTCAATGAGTATTATCCGGCTTTATTCTATAGAGCAACAATAAACCTCACAAGCGGCAGCTGGCGCAACAACAATCTTTCGGCTAACTATAACTACAATGGCAACGCCAACCTGAGCACACAAAACTGCGCAGGTATTTGGGCAGTGGATTCAACTATTGTGAATATAGGTTCAGGCTTTACCATGGACGCCAACAACTACATTTGCATAGATTCCGCCTCCTCGGTAAGCATAACCGAAAACCTTACAGCACCGCTTGTAGCACAGATTTATCCTATGAAATGGGATAATGACAACTATAAGTACATATCCGACTACTACGAAGGCCGTCGTCTGCTCAGCGGCTCGGCAAGCATGCTCCGTGCCAACTACCAGAAATTTAGCGTGGCTCAGGCCGACAACGCCTCGCTGTGGCACCTCCACCCCGATGGCACCATCCACTCCTACGATGTTAGCATCGACCAAGCCGAGGAAGGCACCATACGCCTCTACCCCAACCCCGCCAACAACGTGCTTAACATAGCACTGCAAGGCACCGAGGTGAACGAAGCTGTGGTTATCGACATCTACGGCAAGACCGTGGCCCGCACCGCCGTGGCCGAAGGCAACAACACACTGAACATCAGCGCACTGCCCGCAGGAATGTACTTTGTGCAGCTCCGCGCCGACAACAGCGTGAAAGCAACACAGAAAATAGTTAAAAGATAGTTCGGAACTCGGAACTCGAAGTTAGGAACTAATCTAACCGTTAAAAAAGCCGTGCGTTGCACGGCTTTTTTTATTTATCTAAAAATCTGAATGTCGGAAAATCCACTCTGGTCGCTGCGCTCAAAAATATGGTCAAATGTCTAAAGTCTAAGGTCAAGAGTCAAATGACCTGCGACCTTTGACCTACTACTTTCAATTCCTCCAGAACATCTCGTATTCCGGCAGATGCTCCTGATAAACAATGCAGTAGAGGTTGTACAGAAGCATATAGTCAATCATATTGAAATCGCCGGTGGATTTGTCGTGCCACGGGCAGAACAGCGACAGTGTGTGCCACGGTGCGGGGGTGCGCACAGTACTATCGTTCAGCGTATAAGTACCTGCTCCGCGTGTAGGGGCGATGTTTAGCAGCTGCACATACACGTCGGCGGGGTCGGCTTTTTTGCCGTTGTAGCCGTACAAAACCACGTTTATCAGTGGCAGATGCGGAGAAAGTATGGGCTGTT
>JAEENM010000008.1 GCA_016283745.1 Bacteroidales bacterium
AGACCGACCTCGCCAAACGCGCCAAAGCCCTCAACCTCGATGCCATTCACGACACCGTGCATGAGATGGCCCGCGACGAAGCCCGCCACGGCAAAGCTCTGGAAGGTCTGCTCAACCGCTATTTCAATAAATAACGATTGTTCAAAGCACAACAAAAAGGGCCGGACAATGCGTCCAGCCCTTTTTTGTTGTCAATACGTTTTATATAATAGGTATTCTATTGTCTAACTCCTTGAACAGAATTCAATTAAACAAATAAACAGTTCAACGGTTCAACTCAGAATCTCAGGCCTGCCGACAGACGGAATTCCGCCACGCGGACATCTTTTGTGAGGTCGAAGAAGGTCTTGCCGTATGTTAAGCCGACCATAAACGAGCCGAAGAAGGCTTTTACGCCGATGTCCCAACCTAACTCGAAACGGTTCCACGGATCGGGGTTCTCATCCGATTTTGTGAAAAGACCGATTTCCGATTTGGCTGTGTAAATCTCGTGTTTCTCCACATCGATGTCGGGATATTTGGTGTAGCATTTGCCCCAGATGTGAGCACGTCCGTACAAACCGCCGAAGGGGAAAAAGGCAATTGTTGTGTTGGGTATTCTAATAAGGTAGCCCAGATTGGCTTTGTACAAGCCCGAAATGTAAAGATACGATACTTCGGTGGTCTTTTCGTATCCCATAAAATTGTAGGGTTCCGACTCCCATTCATAGTCGGAGAAGACGAATCCCACGCCCCAGTTGAGGTAGATGTGGGCTTTCTTTGCCAGAGGTGTGAAGTTTGTAATACCCAGACCGATTTGTTTGAACTTGTTGCCATCGTCATCTTTCGGGATGAAAGTGGTGTCGCTTTCGGTTAAGATGTATTGCGAAGGTGCAAAGAAAGCTTCAAACGAGAAGAATTGCTTGGGACCGGATTCGAGTGTCATGCTTTCCGACGACTGCGAGAAGGCTGTTGCGGCCATAAGGCACAAAGCCAGTGTTGCGATAATTTTTTTCATTGTCTATTTAATTATTTATTTTGTACAGGATTTCAGTTAGTTGCCACGTTGCCGGATGCCGAAATCCCTGAAATTCACCCAACAATACGAAATGCAAAAATACGATTATTTTACGGATTTAAAAAATATTATTTTTGCGACGGTGGTAATATGTTGATAACAAATAATTTGCAAATATTTAAAAATCAACACGCAGGGATAGGGAGGAGATGATGTCCTGTTTTTTCACACCGTCGGTTGATGGTTGTATCAGTTAAATAAAGTCCGAAGGACTGAAATACTTTAGGCAGGGATGTAAATCCCTGCAAAGGCGTGCCACACCAATAAAGAAGTCCGAAGGACTGGCACAAATCAATCGTCTAAAATATAATTTTTATTGAATTCAATGTCGTAATGTTTTAAAAAAGAGATGTATTCGTCTCGAAAGGTCCGCTTTTTGTGATGTTCTTCTTGTGTACGTATGTAATTAACAGTTTTTTCAATTAATGTCGGACTGACGGAGAAAGCGCCATACCCTTCTTGCCACGAAAACCGTTTTTGATAGTACGGTTGGTCATTAATCCACCGGCTGCTGTTGGCTTTTATTGCCCTTGCAAAATCGGACAAAGCCATTGTTTTTGGCAAAGTCGATAATACGTGCAGGTGGTCGGGCATTCCTCCGATTTCTATTGGTATTCCGCCATTGTTTTTGATAATGCCTGCAATGTACTGGAAAAGTTCCGGTAACATTTCTTTTTTAAGTGTTACACCTGTTATTTTGACGTGAAAAATGAGGTGAATGTTTAATTTTACTAATGTGCTTGCCATATTTATACAACGTATTTGTCGGAAATATATTGTTGTGGTCTTCTGTGCCACCCCTTCGGGGTTCCGGTGGATGTTGACGGCTGTTTTACAGGGGCTTACGCCCCTGCCTAAGATATTCCACCCCTTCGGGGTTGGGAACGTCCAGTATTTTATTCAATAACCAAAGTCACAAATTCTAAAGACTTTCATGAAACGATTTAATTTATTAAAAATCGGCACGGAGCGATAGGGAGGAGATGATGTCCTGTTTTTTCACGCCGTCGGGGACGAGGGAATGGTATTCGTAGTCGAAAATGAAATCGAGCGAGAGATGCTTGGCTATTTTGGTGCTCAGCGTGGTGACGCTCGAAATAACGTAGTCGTCGGCAAGGCTTTTCATCGGCCGCATCAGCGAAGGTTGCCAGAAGGTGGTGTGCTTTATCATCAGGTTGTCGGCAATTTTGTGCCGCATTTTGAACCGCAGCGACAGACGGCTCACCATCTGCTCCAGCGAGGTGCTGTAGTCGCCGTAGTCGGTGTAATCCTGCACGTAGGCCGCGCTTATGGAGTAGTCGCATCGGTTGGTGGTGTAAATGCGGTATTTCACTCCGAACAGCGCGCTATACCGATATTCGAAGCCCTTGAATTTGTTGTTGAGGTAGCTTGCCGAGACAAACGGCGACCAGCGGTCGTACTGCCAAAGGTCGAATTTGACGTGTGCGGCAAGGCTTTTGTCGTAAACCTCGTGGTCTTTTTCGCCGTACACAATACCATAGCCAGCGTCGAAGGCAAGGATGCTGTCGTTGCGCTCTACGGAGCCGTCGTTGCGGATGGTAATGGTATTTACGTTGCCGTCCTTCAGCTCGCCGCCGAAACCGAGGTGGTAGTTCCATTTGCGTTGTGCCGAGGCGCCTAAGGTAACAACAAGGGTGAGGATGATGATTAGCGTGTGTTTCATTGTGAATAGTGAATAGTGATGAGTGATTGGTGATGTGAAGACGTTAAGTTGTTTAATCGTTGAATTGTTTAGTTGTTTATTTGATTAACTGCAAACTCAAAACTCAAAATTGCCAACTGATTACTGAATACTGATTACTGACCACTGACCACTAATTCCAGTTTAAATCTCAGTCGCCAGGTGCCGAGGGTGTCGCCGTCGGGGGAGGGGGTGAAGTCGTGGCTGATGATGCGGAACGTGCCTATCTCGGAGGTGTTGGCCACATGGGTGCCGACGCAGGCGCAGAGGTCGTAGTCGCCGATGCGTACGAGACGCAGGGTGGAGCTTGCGTCGTCGGGCAGCTTGCCGAGGTCCACCTCGGGCGGCACTTCGTCGCGTGGCACGAACTCGTATGTCACGGGCAGATTCTGTGCTATTACTTCGTTGACACGTCTTTCCAGCTCCGCCACCTGCTCGGGGGTGGGCTGTTGTGGCAGACGGTAGTCGCATTTGCTTTTCTTGCGTTCGATATGTGCGTTGCGCGACCGCTGGCAGCCGAACATACGCACCATGGTCTGGTTAAGGATATGCTCCGCCGTGTGCATCGGCGGGTACTCTTCTTTATTATGAGCGTTTAAAATAGGTTCTTGTTCCATAATTTAATGTATTTATCTCATCCAACCATCCATTAGATAGTTTTTTTCTATTAGTTTTTGTTCGTTGTGGGTGGCACGGTCTCTATGCCACACCTCTACTCGTACGGCATAGTATTCCTCCCAATCTCCTTCGTATATAGTAAATTCTCGCTTATCAACTATTTTTGAAAAACTATTAATGGCAGGGATGTTGACACTTGAGGATTCCTTTATTCTGTCCACCGACAACGGCTCATTTTTGCCTGCCTCAAAACATCTGAGAAAGATTGTACCTGCTGGCAATGAAGGATAATAGAAGTCGTACTTATATATTCCGCCCTGAAATCCACACCATATTTGTAGATATGAATAATTATCTGTGCTGTCTATTGTTGGTTCAACAGGCGTATTCCAAGATGCTTCCCAATTCTCAACCGAGCCATCTTCTGTACAGATATAGCCGAGGGGCTTTTCATATTTCAATCCATTTGGAATAGGATGCCTTTTGGCAAAACCATCAGGTGCACTCATTGCAATAAATGAGAGTATGGGCATCACCACAACAACAAATCCTATCATTAAGATTAGCGAGATAAAAAAATGGAGCCATCTCTTTCGAACTAAGAGCATCACAAGCAACACAATCTCCAAGAGAATGAGAACGCCAAACAAAATGAATGTCACACCTTCAAACCATCCACCAGGAGACACAAACATTGCAAAAACGATGATAAACGTTTGCAAGACCAAAAAACAATGGATTCTCCACCAATATTTAACAAGCCAATCAATTGTCTTTTTAAGAACAGATGGTTTCTTTAAGGATGTGTCCATTCTTCCCGTATGCATCGGCGGGTATTCCTCTTTATTATGAGCGTTTAAAACATGTTCTTGTTCCATAATTTCTGTTATTATTGCTGATGAGTATTATCTAATGGGAAATTATATGCAGAATGTTTTCTCGTGCCTATAACCAGCAGGATAATATTGCCTAAAAAGATTTGTAACCCTGACAATTTCTCCAATAAGATTCTCCGCTGCCTCTTTGTCGCCAGTTTCCACA
>JAEENM010000080.1 GCA_016283745.1 Bacteroidales bacterium
CATTGCCGACGGTCACCACCGCAGTGCCGCCGCCGCCCTCGTGGGACAGGAGAAGAAAGAACAGAACCCCAAACACACTGGCAAAGAGGAATATAACTACTTTATGACCGTTATTTTCCCCGACAACCAGCTGAATGTTATCGACTACAACCGCGTGGTTAAGGACCTCAACGGTCTCAGCAAGGAGCAGTTCATCGCCGCCGTTGGCGAAAGCTACGACCTGCAGGATATGGGCACCGAAATCTACAAACCTGCCAAGCTGCACGAACACAGCATGTACCTCGACGGTCACTGGTACAAAATGACTGCTAAGCCCGGCACCTACAACGACAACGACCCCATCGGAGTTCTCGATGTTACCATCCTCAGCAACCTCGTTCTTGACAAAGTCCTGGGTATCAAAGACCTGCGTACCGACAAACGTATCGACTTCGTTGGCGGTATCCGCGGACTGGGCGAACTGAAACGTCGCGTGGACAACGGCGAGATGAAAGTGGCTTTCGCTCTCTATCCCGTTTCCATGAAACAGATTATCGACATCGCCGACACAGGCAACATCATGCCTCCCAAGACCACTTGGTTTGAGCCGAAACTGCGTTCGGGACTCGTTATCCACGAACTCTGCTAACAGAATTTTGATTCAATAACCGAAGAGCCGACACTCTTTTTACGGAGCATCGGCTCTTTTTTGAACAATAAAAAACTGAATAATGTTTCAGACTGACAAAGATTTGATGACGGCCAAAGTGGCCGAAGACATGGCGCAGCTGCAGAGCAAGACCGACTCTATAATGGATTCGACACACAACGCTCTGCACCAACAGGTCAAGGACATCGACTCGGTAGGCGACGTGTTCAATTTCCTAGGCACCATTTTCAAAACGCTTATAGAAGGCGGAATACCGTTCCTGCTGAAATTGGCTGGAGCACTTTTCATTCTTTGGATTGGAATGAAACTTGTGAAACGGCTCAAAAACGCCATCGTTAGGATGATGGACAAACGCAACATCGACAAGTCGCTGACCGGATTCCTGTCGTCGTTTGTGGATGTGCTGATGAAAGTGCTCCTCGTGATAATGGTGATGGACATCATCGGCATCAAAGCCACCTCGTTCATAGCCATACTGGGCGCCGCCGGTCTGGCCGTCGGCTTTGCCCTGCAGGGAACGTTGCAGAACTTTGCTGGAGGAGTTATCATATTGATAATGAAGCCGTTCAAAGTCGGGGACTACATCTCCACTGCCGGTTACGAAGGTATTGTGAAGGAAATACGTATTTTCAACACTTTCCTCACCACTTTCGACAACCAGTGTATAATACTGCCCAACACCGACCTCGCCACCAAGTCGCTGGTGAACTATACCCGCGAGCAGTACCGACGTGTGGATGTCAATGTGGGCATCTGCTACGGCCAGTCTGTCGACAGGGCCCGCGACCTGATGATAGAATTGGCCAATGCCGACGAAAAGGTGGTCAACAACATAAAACCCACCAAAGTGGTGTGCAAGGCCATGTCCGACAGCTCGGTGGACATCTGCCTGTGGGCTTGGGTGAAACAGGAGGACTACTGGGAAGTGTTCTTCCGTCTCAACGAACAGGTTTACAGTACTTTCAAAGAAAAAGGCGTCGAAATTGCCTTCCCGCAGGTGCAGGTTCACATGACCAAAGAAGAATAGGTTTTATTTTTACAAACTCCTCTCCGGCAGAACGTTATGCGATTTTTTTGCAAAGTTTTGAAAGCAACGGCCGTCATGTTCCTTTTGACGGCAGTTCTGCCCGAGAGGTGTTTTGCACAAAGCCGTTTGGCCGATTTCCGCGACGAAGGTTATTATTTCCTCGGTGTCAACGGGGGAGGGGTTATCCCCAACGAGCCCAGCGACAGTCCGGTGCTTGGCGGCGTATATACCACAGGCATCAATCTTGGCGTTGGCGCACGGATGACACCGATGGACGAGTCGGAGAACTGGAAATTTTTCTGGCGTTGTCCCCATTTCGGACTGAAATTCGGCTACGAACATATTACAAGCAAGGTGGTTGGCGACAGGTTTGCGTTTGGAGCATATTTGGGAATACCTTTTGCCGCAACCCGACATTGGGAGTTTCTGTCTTTCTTGGATTTTGGATTGTCGTATCTTACAAACACTTACGACTCGGTGACGAATCCCGACAATATGTTTATCGGCTCGCATCTCAACGCATTGATTTCGCTTGGTTTGCAGGCCAACTGGCATGTTACCGACCGCACCGCCCTTTACACCCAGCTGGCATTTTCGCACTCGTCGAACGGCACTTTGCAGCTGCCCAACAAAGGCGTGAACATAGCGCGGATGGAGCTTGGTGCGAAGATACGGTTCAACGACGCTCCGAATTCCGCCACCAGCTCGCAGCGCACCGTGGTGCCCGATGCGGTGGTTAACGACCCTCGGCGCAACAGCATTTTTCTTAACCTCTCGCCGGTGTATAACTCGTCGCGCAAGACGTGGGAGCACCATTTCTCCGCCAGTGCGTCGATAGGTTACCGCCGGATGGGCTGGGGTAAGGTGTTCGCCTACGGCGGCGGGGTGGACCTGATGTACGACAGTTCGTTGGAGATAGCGCAGGAGCCCCATTCCCCGACCAACGACTTCGCCGTTTCCGCCTACGGACTGCTGGAGGCCTACTGGGGACGTTTCTCGTTGCGCGGAGCAGTGGGGTATTATGCATGGCGCGGCTCGGATTTCGCCCTGCCGTTCTACGAGAGGATAGGGGTGTACTACAGTTTCGGCAAACGTGTGCGGCAGTACGTCGGGGCATCCATCAAAGCCCATGCCGCCCACGCCCAGTTCCTCGAATGGACGTATGGAATATCATTGGTTAGTTGGTAATTAGGATTTCGGATTTCAGATTTCGGAATTTGTGGAGACGATGTGCACATCGTCTCTACGGACAAACGACATCCCAAAATAATTGATATGAAAAATAAAATTTTGCCGAACAAGAAAAAAATCGTAATTTTGCAGAACAAATAAACGGATTATAAACGAATACAATTGCCAATGAAACATAGCGCATAGATTGACATTATGCACATCATAGAATAGGAAAAAGCGAAGTAGCTTACACTGAATTCCTGAAATCTTCGACAATTTCACATTAATCTCTCAGAGTAAGGCAACGGCGCTCCCGCCAATAGGCGTGGGCTTTACTTGTTGTAATTGGGAGATTTTGGTTGTCGAAGGCCTCAGGAAACCAATGAAGACTAAAAGGTTCCACGCTTTTTTTATGTATTGGAAACCGGAACTATGGGCAAAGGGCCACCCAAATTATATGGCCATTACATAATATAACAGATATATGGGAAGAATTGGAAATTCTTTTAAACGGGAAATTGGAAAAAATGCAGGCAAGGCTGTTTCAAATTTAATATTTGGTGACAGTCATTCGACTCCATACAGAAGAGTTGACAGTAATAACCGAGAACGTAGAACTGCAATTGCCGAAAGAAATGCGGAGGCAAAAATAGAAAGGGAGAGAAAGGCTGATTTGAATAACTTGAATGCTGCAGTTTTGAGAAATGCAGATATAGTTCTGCAGACTAATATCCCAACCGATGAGAAAGAGTTGGTGGACTTGTTGTCTATGTGATCTGCTCAACTCGGGACAACCAAGTGGAGATATAGTTCTAAAGAAGGTAGGATTCATAATCAGTATTCTAATGCGTTGTACGATAAATATTGTCAAGCTTTGATAATATTTAAATCAAAATACCCCACAAATCCAATGGCGGGATATTACCAAAATAGTCAGGACAAGGCAAAGCGTCGTAGGATATTGTCTATGATTTTTAGTATATGGGGTTTATATGCAGCATTGGCTTTAACAACATTATTTATCGTCTTTCTCAATGCCATTGATGCTATTCGTAATAAAACTTTTGAAACATCAATGTTAATTATGTTTTTTGCCTTCGTTTTTGTTATAGCAGGCCATGTTATTTATAAAGAAAATCATTAGTTATAAAATTTAATTATTCAAATTATGAGAAGTTTTCAAAATCTTTTGACAAGTAACTCAGACCAGTATATAGGTTATGGTAATCCGAATGCCGAAATATGCTTTGTCGGTAAAGAGGCTACAGGAATGCTGCAATTGCAATGTGGATTAGGCAGTACATATTATTGGATGACATCGTTGCCAATCTTTTTTGACCGCAACAAAACCGACAATCCAAATGATCCGATATGGAAAGAGGGACACACATGGAACAAATACCAGAAATTGCATGATGCGATATTCCCGGAACAAGCTGCCAAGCCTGGCACCATGAATTTCGAACAGCGAGTATTCGTTACAGAAATGAGTGCCACGCCAGCCGTGACAACGGCCGAGGGTAAGAAAAACGATGGCTTTGAAGAAATGTTAGCTCTTCGCAAACGTTCATTTTTTGCACATCCATATTTTAAGGAATTCAAGGTTATAGTTCTTGCATGTTCCGATTATATAGTAAACTTCGGCGACCGTAGAGAGATTGATACACTTTTTGATGTGACTTTTGATATGAGCGGAGGTGCTCATGAGATAGGTCCCCAAAATGCTTTCTGGGTACATCATGATGCTTCAGGTGAAAGAATGGTAATACACACGCGCCAACTTAGCGGAGCTGTGTCAGACAAAATGTTAGAAGAAATGGGTAGTGTTATTAGGCAACACCTCGAAAAGAATACGAATTCTGTGCAGCCTCCATTGGTGTCAGGTACTCAAGGCGAAGTCTCTGTTGGAATGACTATGGATGAGTGTAGAAAAATTTGGGGAGAACCGAAAGATGTGAACAAAACAACAATGGGTAATGACAAATTTGAACATTGGCACTACCCCCAATACAAGCGTCTTTCATTTAAGAATGGTCGATTATTTATGATTAACGAATAAATAGATTATACAAAAAATTGGAAGTATTGTTTGTCGTGTTTTTCCAATACATTCAAACTAAAGGCTTGTGTCGATATGACGCAAGCCTTTTTGTTTTTTTTCAACTTTTCAGGAATATATTCCCGAAAAGTTTATATTTTTCGGGAATTCATTCCCGATTTGTCGTGTTTTTTTTTGAAAAATATTTGAAATGTGAAGTCGTTTGTCGTTAAATTCCAATTCCTAACTCCTAACTCCTAACTCCTAACTCCTAACAACCTCAACAAGTAGTGTCCCGTTCTCGTAGCCTGTAACCTTTACGGCGGTGCCTTTTTCGGCAAAGGAGACGGTGGCCACGGCGTCGTAGGCTTCGCCGTCGATCTCCACTTTGCCCGACGGCCGTAGCAGGGTGATGGCCACGCCCGTCTTTCCCACCAGCGACGCCGTTTCGGGCACCGAAACCGTGTAGCCCTCCGAGGCGTTTTGCACCTCGTTCAGGGCCAGTTTCGGACCGAAAGTCCTGCCTTCGAACAGCTTGCGGCTGAGCCACACGGAGATAGGCAGGGCGGCTGTTACCGCTATTATCACCACAAACAGCTTGGTGAAGAAATCACGCACGGGAATGCCGGAGAAATCGAATCCGATATTGCCTACAAGGCTGAGTGTGAGGCTGGTAACTATAAGCACTATGCCTCCAATACCCGCAAAACCGAAGCCGGGGATAACGAAAATTTCCAAGATCAGCAGTATCACGCCGATGAAGAACACCACTATCTCCCAGTTGGCCGCCAAGCCTTCGAGGAAGAGGGGTGCGAAATAGAGTACCGCTGCCGTTGCCGCCACGATAAGGGGAAGGCCTATGCCCGGCGACTGCAGTTCGAAATACAATCCGCCCACAATCAGCATGATAAGGAGTCCGCTGACCACGGGGTTTACGAGAAATCCCACCACTTTTTCAATAAACGAGTAGCGTTGCTCAACGATGGTGTATTCTTCGATGTCGGCCTGTTCCAGAACTTCCTTCAGATTTTCGGCCTGTGCCTCGCAGTAGCCGTTGCGGATGGCCTCTTCGGTGGTGAAAGTCAGTACTTTGCCCTTGTCGGAGATGCCCGGTACTTCGATGTCGGGGTCCACCATGGCCTCGGCTATGTCGGGACGGCGGTTACGGGCTTCGGCGGTGGCGCGCATCAGCGAGCGCATGTAGCTCTGGTATTTGTCGGGCTGCACCTCGCCGTTTTGGTTAACCACGGTGGCGGCGCCTATGCTTGAGCCGGAATGCATGTAGATGCTGTCGCAAGCTATTGATATCAAGGCACCTGCCGAGGCGGCGTTGTTGTCGATATATGCATAGACCGGCAGTTTCGACTGCAGCAGCATGGTGCGTATCTTGTCCGCCGACTCCAGTTCGCCGCCGAATGTGTTGAGTTGCATCACCACAAGGTCGCAGTGTTTCTCGGCGGCCTCGGCCAACGCTTTCTCCACGCGCATCACGGCGGGTTTGGCAATCTCTTCCTCAACTTTGAAATGATAAACTTTCTTGCTCTGTGCCGAAACAGCGGCGATGCCAATGAAAAATGTCAGTGCCAAAGCAATGACTTTTATGGTGTTGTTCTTCATAATCGTTTTATTGTTAATAAGTTGTGTCGATAAGTCGAATTGTAATTATAGCACAAATATACATATTTTTTTGAAGACAGATAGAACGAAATGGCGATGTGATAACAATTCGTGTTCCATTCCAGAAAAAATCACTACCTTTGCAGAGGAAACGACAATCGTTGTTGGTTGTGTAAGTAATTGACAAAGCGGTTGTTAAATTGAATTTTGATAACAGAGGATGAACCGAAATATACTGCGTCTGGCGTTGCCGAACATCATCACCAACATCACGGTGCCGCTTTTGGGCATTGTGGATATGGCCATTGTGGGGCATCTTAGCAGCACGCATATAGGTGCCATCACCATCGGCACGTCCATTTTCAACCTCATTTACTGGAATTTCGGTTTTCTGCGGATGGGCACAAGCGGTTTCACGGCTCAGGCCTACGGTGCACGCAATTTCGCCGAGGCGGTAAGGATTTTCGTTCGCGCTTTTGCCATAGCTCTGCTTATAGCCTTGTTGTTGATTGTCTTTCAGCGACCTTTGGGACGTTTTGCCTGCTGGATTCTCAACAGCAGCGGCGACATCATGCGGCTGGCGCTGATTTACTTCTCCGTTAGGATTTGGGCAGCTCCCGCCACCCTCGGTCTCTATGCCGTAAAAGGCTGGTTTATAGGTATGCAAAACTCCAGAGCACCTATGTGGATTGCCATTTTCATCAACGTGGTGAACATACTTTGCAGTTTGCTTTTTGTGCTGGTGTTCGGTTGGGATATCGCCGGTGTGGCCTTGGGCACGGTGATAGCACAATATTCGGGGCTTGTACTCGGTTTTGTCATCTGCCTAAAAAAATACGGTGCGCTGTTCCGCAAATATCTCGACATTCGCAATAGCTTGAAAATCCGTCAGATGATGGGATTCTTCAAAGTCAACGGCGATATTTTTCTGCGTACCGTGTGCCTGTGTGCGGTGTTCACTTTCATCACTTCGGCTTCGGCCAAGATAAGCGACGAGATTTTGGAGATAGATGCACTGCTGCTGCAGTTCTTCACCCTGTTTTCGTATATTATGGACGGCTTTGCATACGCCGGCGAGGCTCTGGTGGGCCGATACATAGGCGAACGCAACAAGCCTCTGCTGCAAAAGGCGGTGCGCTACCTGCTGCTGTGGGGATTGGGGCTTACCGTGCTGTTTACCGGACTTTATGCCGCTTTTGGCGACCTGTTTCTGCGTATCTTTACAAGCGAAGCCAAACTGATTGCCGGAGTTCAGGATTACCTGTTCTGGATTTTGCTTGTGCCGGTGTGCGGTTTCGCCGCCTTTCTGTTCGACGGTATTTTCGTTGGTGCAACGGCCTCACGCACAATGCGTAACGCCATGTTCGTTGCCACCCTCGCTTTCTTCGGAGTATATTACGGTCTGCCGAAAGTGATTTATGTCGCTCCCGATGATATTGCGTTGAGAAACAATGTGTTGTGGATTGCCTTTATGGTCTATCTCGTGCTCAGGGGCGTGCTGCAGGGGGCGTTTGTAAGGAAAGCGGTTTATGGAAAGGTTAGTTCGGAGTTCGGAGAGCGGAGTTCGGAACTTGTTGAAAATTAATAATTAACAATTAACAATTAACAATGAACAATTGACAATGAAATTAGTTTATGATTTAAAATATACTATTTATAGTTAAAACTATACTTTCGCCGAAGGCGAAAATAAATTTACAAGATCTCGCGAAGCGAAGCTGAGCAGGAGAAAAGAAAAAAAGATATACAGAAACTAATTGCAGTTTGTAGTTTTGAGTTTGCAGTTAAACAATTAAACAGTTAAACAAATAAACAATTAAACAAATCACAGTTCACAGATCACTATAATAATATGAGCCACAAAAGAAAGACTTTTAGCGAGTTATCGCCGTTTACATACAAAATTTCACGTGAAAAGGAGATTCATAAACGCCATCTTATCGACCTGTTGCATAGGGTGAAGTTTGCAAAGACAATACAAACTGACAAGCTGCCCGTGCGGGTATGCGACCATAACTCGTTGATACGTCGCAGGTTGGGTAATGTGGATATGCAGTTGCAGGAGAACAAGGCAGTGAACTTGCGTCTGGCCTCGGCGCATATCAACGGCGTGCTGATAAAGCCCGGCGAGACCTTCTCGCTCTGGACTTTGGTGGGACGCACCACCGCCCGCCGAGGTTACAAGGAGGGGCTCACCATATCGCGAAGCAGGACGGGCAGCGGCATCGGCGGAGGCCTGTGCCAGCTCTCGAACCTCATCCACTGGATGGTGCTCCACACCGACCTTACCATCACCGAACACCACCACCACGACCGTGTGGACCTGTTCCCCGACTTCAACCGTCAGATACCCTTCGGCACCGGCACAAGTGTGTCGTACAACTATATCGACTACCGTTTCAAGAACAATACCGACAACACCTACCAACTTTTTGTATATACCGACGACGAGTATCTGCGTGGCGAGATACGAGCCTTGGAGCCACTGCCGCATTCGTACCATATCCACGCCGAAGGGGAGTATTTCGCCCGTGAGGACGACGGCAACATCTACCGCAACGGCACCGTGGTACGCGACACCATCGACAAACAGACAGGAAACATCGTCGAACAGCAGACCATACGTGTGAACCACGCCAAAGTGATGTACGATATGAAGTTGGAAGGGGAGGGGTGTTGAGGAGGAAAAGATATGTTTATAACGGAAGTGCCCATTTCCAAGCGGGAACTACTTTTACAGTGCCGCAATCTGTTTCTATATCCCTTTCGTCATCGTGCGTAACAATGTACATATCTGTACAACCTGTGGCCTTAGAAGCCTCGAGGATTCCTGATAATTCTCGGTTGTAGGTCTCTTCGTCGCTCATATCCCAAGTTACTTGTATGAGTTTTTCAACTTCTTCTTGTCGGCTTATAACAAAGTCGCATTCGCCGTTGGCCTTGAAATAAGAAAGTTTCTGAATTTCGTCGAGGTTCCGTCTTAAATGCAGATAAACAGTGTTTTCCAGCATTTTTCCATTGTCATCGCTTTGCGGTTTCAATGTCAGTTTGCGCAGCCCGTTATCTATACAATAGTATTTTGTGTCAGATTTTGTTGAGAGCTGTACACTGGCCGTATATTTGCTCAACGGCAAAAACAGATATATCGCCTCGCATTGCTCTGCAAGGGTGTATGCCCGTTCTTTGCTTATTGCCACCCCCATCGATTTCAGCTCGTTGTAAATTTTGTTTATGGATGTGGGTTTCGTGATATTCTCCATAACACGACGTATGAAGTAACGTGCAACGGAAGCGGGATTGATGTTGAAATGCTCTACCATGTCGCGAAATAGCATCACATAAAAATAGTCGCTCAATATCTTCATTTTTAAATTGTCGTCAGCCATAACCACTTCGGGGAAACCGCCCCACATCAGATATTCGTCAAAAAGAGCTGTCAGACGGGCGCGAGACACTGCGCTGTACACGCTTGTGTCCACATTGCGAAACCGACACATCTCGTCGAAAGACAACGGGAATACCTCGTATTGCAAGGAACGCCCACGCAACGACGTGGCCAATTCGGACGAGAGCATCTGCGAGTTGCTGCCTGTTATATATATGTTGCGACACTCATCCTCATATATTCTCCTTACAAAACTTTGCCAGTCCGAAGCCATCTGTATCTCGTCGAAAAAGATATGTGTCTCGCGCAGAGGTATTTCGGGGTATAGTTCGCGGTAGGCGGTGATAATTGTGTCGAGGTTACTGCCGTCCCATTTTATGCGTTCGTCGTCGAAATTGAAAAACAGTATGTTGCTGCGATTAACGCCTTTGGCAAGCAGCTGTTTGATGGTTAACAGTAGCAAAGTCGATTTTCCACAGCGTCGCACACCTGGAACGGTTATTATTTTGCCGCTTTTTAATGGCAAGACGACGTTTCTTTCCACAGAATTGATTTCTTCCAATCGTTCCTGATTGTTTATAATCGTCTGTTTTACAAGTTCTTTGCTGTTCATTTTAATAAAAAAATATAATTAATTCCAAATGCAAATATACAACTTTTCCTTCTAAAACGGAAACTTTTTACAAAATGTTTCCTTCCAAAAAGGAAAAGTTTTGAGTTTTCTTTCCTTCTGGTAAGGAAAATGGTGCTGAAATTTCGGTGAAATGACAGTTGTTATTCTTGGAAGAAAACATTAATTGTCTCAGCGTTCAATACCAGCCGAGCACTAGTTCACCCTGTTTGTTGATATAACCACGGCTTTCGCCCTTCCTTACCATGGCCAGACCTTCGCTGAAATCATCAACCCAATCATACTCCAGCGGAACTACCAATTTGCCGCTTTTGTCGATAAAGCCCTGCTTGCCGTTTTTACTCACCCACGCCAGACCTTCACTGAAATTGGATGCTGCACCATCATACTCCAGCGGAATTACCACCTTGCCGCTTTTGTCGATAAAACCAATCTTGCCGTTTTTCTCCATCCTCGCCAGTCCTTCGCTGAAATTGTATGCACCATCAAACTCCAGCGGAACTACCACTTTACCACTTTTGTCAATAAAGCCCCACTTGCCGTCTTTCTTCACTCTCGCAAGACCTTCGCTGAAATCGTAAACATAATCATACCCCAGTGGAATTACTATTTTGCCGCTATTGTCGATGAAGCCCCACTTGCAGTTTTTATTCACTGCCGCCAGACCTTCGCTGAAAGGGTATACCCAATTATACTCAAACGGAACAACCACCTTGCCGTTCTTGTCGATAAAGCCCATCATGCCGTTTCTCACCACCTTCGCCAGACCTTCGCTGAAATTGTATGCACCATCATACTCCAGCGGAACTATCACCTTGCCGCTCTTGTCGATGAAGCCCCGCTTGCTGTTTTTCTTCACACTCGCCAGGCCTTCGCTGAAATCGGAAACATAATCATACTCAAGCGGAACTACCACATTGCCGTTATTGTCAATATAGCCGTCCTTACCGTTTCTCACCACCTTCGCCAGACCTTCGCTGAAATCATTAATCCAATCATACTCCAGCGGAACTACTACCTTACCGCTTTTGTCAATTAAGCCCCACTTGCCGTCTTTCTCAACCATGGCCAGACCTTCGCTAAAATCGCCAACTTCATCATACTCAAGCGGAACAACCACCTTGCCGCTTTTGTCGATAAAGCCCCACTTGCCGTTTTTCTTCACCGCCGCCAACCCGTCACTAAAATCCCACACACAATCATACTCCAGCGGAACTACCACTTTGCCGCTTTTGTCGATGAAACCGCACTTGCCGTCTTTCTCAACCCTCGCCATGCCTTCTCTGAAAGAATAACAGTAGTCACAAGTTTTCAATATTTCACTTTCGGTGGATGATGTATTGTTGCAACTGTTGCATATTATAACTAAAAGGCATAATAATAACAGCAGTGGCTGTTTTTTTTGTTGGTGTATGTTCTTCATAATGGTTTTATTAAAGTCAAAAACGTTATAGTGAAAATTGCTGTTTTCATGTTTCAAATTTACATTTTTTAGCCCCCAATCCCCAATTTCAAAATCCTAATTTCTAAATCCTAAATCCGAATTTCTAATTCCTCTCGTGTTTGTACCTGAAAAATATTGCAAACAAAATTGCTATTACAAGGGAATAGGCGGCGAAGATGAACCACACCGTCGGCCAGTCGCCTACGAGTGTGGGGTGGGGCGGCTCGGACCAGTGGCAGTAGCTATTTACCACAGCCTGAGCGGCGAAAATGCCGAGAGTGGCGCCCAAACCGTTGGTCATCAGCATGAAAAGTCCCTGCGCCGACGAGCGCATGCTGGGGTCGGTCTCCTGATTGACGAACAGCGAGCCGGAGATATTATAGAAATCGAAGGCAAAGCCGTAAACAATCATCGAAAGTATGATGGCCCACAGTCCGGTGCCAGGATCGCCGATGCCGAACAGCCCGAAGCGCAAAACCCATGCCAGCATTGCCATAAGCATCACATTCTTTATGCCGAAACGCTTGAGGAAGAAGGGTATCAGCAAAATACATATCGTCTCGGAAATCTGTGATATAGAGTAAATTATGACGGAATACTTGACTCCGAAGGTGTTGGCGAATTCGGGATTGGCGCGGAACGACGAGATGAACGGGGTGGCAAAGCTGCTGGTAACTTGCAGGGCGGCGCCCAGACACATCGAAAATATGAAGAAAACGGCCATCTTGCGCTGGCGGAACAGTTTAAAGGCGTTGAGTCCGAGGGCTTCGGCAAAGGATTTCTTCTCGCCGGTGTTGCATATCGGGCAGTTGGGCATGGTTATGGAGTAAGCGGCGAGCATAACGCCCAAAGCACCGCTAAGCAGGAACTGGTAAGGGGTTTCGGACAGCTGCAGCAGGTCTATCGCCCACATGGCGGCAATAAAGCCGATAGTGCCGAACACGCGGATAGGGGGGAAGTCCTTGATAGTGTCCAGTCCGCCTTTTTCCAAAGCGTTGTATGTTACGGAGTTGGACAATGCTATCGTTGGCATATAAAAAGCCACGCCTATGGAGTAGAGGGTGAA
The DNA here is from genome assembly GCA_016283745.1 of Bacteroidales bacterium. Lineage (GTDB taxonomy): Bacteria > Bacteroidota > Bacteroidia > Bacteroidales > P3 > UBA1219. Next base: position 13,031 of record JAEENM010000080.1, read on the forward strand.
CAGCGTGCCGAAATCGGGGTGGGCGTTGTATATGCCGTGGAAACTGGCCAGAATCATGGCTCCGCCCGATATGAAATGGCAGAGCGACAACGTTTTTTGTGCCGGAATCCAGCGGTCGGCCACAATGCCCATAAGTGCGGGCATAAACATCGACACAATGCCCTGCATGGCGTAGAAAAGTCCTATTTTGTCGCCCAATCCGCTGTGTCCTAAGTATTTGCCCATACATGTGAGATAGGCACCCCAAACGGCGTACTGCAAAAAACTCATCAGTATCAGTCGGGATTTCAAATGGTTGTTTTGGTTTGGCAATGCTGTTTCCATAATAGTCGTTTTTTATTAAAAAACGGAACTGCAAAAGGACTTTCGCAGTTCCGCATGAAAACAAAAATTTTTCGCAACCATGCGGTTGTTTACCGTATTCTTTCGGAATATTCGCCTGTGCGGGTGTCCACTTTTATGCGTTCGCCTTCTTTGATGAAGAGGGGCACGCGAATCTGTACGCCGGGTTCCACGGTGGCGTCTTTCATGGCGTTGGTGGCGGTGTTGCCGGCAAAACCGGGTTCGGTGTAGGTTACCACGGTTTCGATGAAGGGGGGAAGCTCGCATACCAGAGGGGTCTCGGTGTCGGCCTCTACAGTTATTTCAACATACTGTCCGTCCTTGAGGAACTGCGGAGCGTTGATGATGTTTTCGGGGATGTAGATCTGTTCGTAGGTCTCGGTGTGCATAAAAACGTGCATGTCGCCCTCTTTGTAGAGATAGGTGTAGGGACGGCGTTCCACGCGTACTATGTCAATCTTGGCACCGCTGGGGAAAGTGTTTTCCAGAGTGCGGCCGGTTTTCACGCTGCGCATTTTGGTGCGGACGAAAGCGGCTCCCTTGCCGGGTTTCACGTGTAAGAATTCAACGATGGTGTAGATGTCGTTGTTGAAATTGATGCAAAGTCCGTTTTTGATGTCGGTCGTTGTTGCCATTTGATTGTGTTTTAGATGTTTATAATGTGTTTTTTATTTTTCTTCGTCTTCTTTTTTCGAAAATTCGAGGATGTGTGTCAGGTGGCGCAGGTCGTCCTTAAGTTTTTGATTCTCACGATCTATGGCGATGCGGTTGGAACGTTCCATCAGCATACGGAAAAAAATGGCGAACATCAGGGTGATAAGCACCCAAGTGCTGTTTTTAACCGCAAAAAATACCACAAAAGCTCCTATCAGAAGCAGAAACGAGAGTATTCCGTAAATTTTTGTCAGTATCGACCTGTCCATATTTTTGACATGAAAAATGAACTGCAAAGATACGTTTTTTTTGAAAAATATGCAAGAATAATTGTTTTGCGGTTGTAAAGTATTGATTGTTTGGGAGTTTTGCGGTTGTCGGTTAGGTTGTTCATTGCGGTTTGTGCAACAAAAATAGTCTGTGGATGACGATTTTCGGTATTTGTTTTCAGAACAAATCGGAGTGCGAGCCAGTGTCGAGCATAAGCAGGGTAAGGCATTCGTCGTTTTGTTCCCAAATCATCAGCCAATCGGGCTCGATGTGGCATTCCCACGTCATTCCGCCTTTGAAACCGGATAGTTTGTGCGGTCTGTAATGGGGTGGCAAAGTACCGCTCTCGCGAAGAATATCAACGCAAACAGCAATCTTGTTTACGTCCAGCCCGCGCTTGACGCACCGTTTAACCGATCGCTTGAATTGGTTGGTGTAGTCAACGGTGTACATAACTCAATCGGCTAAACATTGACGTATAAGGTCTTCGCCATCGTTGGCACGATGCACACGCCCGGCGGCGACATCCTCGTATGCCAGTTCCAAGCCGCTCTTTTGTTTTGTGGGTGCCGGTTTTTCGGCAATTTTAATAAAATCAAGCGAACGAAGAAACTCCAACAGTTTCAACGCTTTGCGATTACGTGCATTGTAATTTATTGTTATTGTTGCCATAATATTTCCTTTCATTCATTTCGTGCAAAGATACGTTTTTTTTGAAAAAAATGCAAGAATAATTGTTTTGTCGTTGTAAAGTGTTGATTTGTATATCTTTGCTAAAAGCGTAGATGTTCGTGTGTCGCTAAATTCAGGCCGTGGGTGTCCGAAAATCGCCTTTTTTTCGTATCTTTGCACCTGCAAAATCGCATTTCCGAGTGCGAGGAAAAGAGTAGAACCGTTTGAAAAACATCTTGTTGTCCGAAACTTAATGAAACAGATACTGCTGATAAACGACGTTGTGGGACATAGCCACGTGGGAATGGCGGCTATGATGCCCATACTTACATATCTCGGCCACCAGACTTTCAACCTGCCCACCGCGCTGGTGTCCAACACCCTCGATTACGGCCATTTCAACGTGCTGGAGACCACCGAATATATGCGTGGCACCATCCCCGTGTGGCGCAAGCTGGGTTTCCGCTTCGACGCGGTGTGTACCGGACTGATGTTCAGCGAAGAACAAGCCTTGCTGGTTTCCGACTACTGCGAACGCCTGCGCTCAGAGGGGGCGGCCATCTTCGTGGACCCGATAATGGGCGATGGAGGAAAGCTGTACAACGGCATTACGCAGAAACATGTAGAGCTGATGCGCAAAATGGTCGGTGTGGCCGACCTCACGTTCCCCAATTTCACAGAGGCCTGTTTCCTTGCCGACGTGCCATACCGAGAAGGAGGGCTGCCGTGGGACGAGATGTGCAGACTGATGGACAAGATTGCCGAAATGGGCGCCAGATCGGTGGTGGTAACAAGTGCTTGCGTTGACGGCAAGAAATGTGTTACCGGACGCAGGAATTTCCAAAGGACCGACAGCTTCAGGCAAAATATATCCGACGGACTTTATTTCAGCATAGGATACGATGAAATCCCGGTGGCTTTCCATGGCACAGGAGATATATTCTCGGCAGTGCTTATAGGTAATCTGATGAATGGCAAAACATTGAAAGACAGTACTTCTATCGCTATGGACATAGTTAGCCGGCTGATATACAACAACCGCGCTCAAGCCGACAAATGTCTGGGCATCCCCGTTGAGAAATGCCTCGACCTGCTGAAGAATTCCTGACTTTCACTATGTCTGGAATTTTAAGATATCAGTAGTTGTCTCTATTATATAGGTGCTTGATGAAAGCGGCCAGCTCCAGTATCAGGTCGTTTTTGTGTTTCTGGATACTTACGACTTTCGGGTCGTAATAAGTGATGAACTTTGTTATGTCTATGTCGTAGCTGGTGTAATATTTGCCGTTGATAACGATATACATTGGCAGACTATATGGCCGTGGCCACTCCATGAGGTTGGAAAATATTAGAGTGTCGCCGTTTTTGTTGACAATCTGAGTGTTAAGTTGCATCATGTAATGCGACTCATAGTTCAAAGTCCGGTATTCCTTGAAAACGGCTTCGCTTAAGGTGTCGAGCTGACTACCAAAATTATAATAGTAGTTTGTATCATCATATAGATGATTGTAGTACCAAAAATGATACGTTAGAGGTAGAGACCTTACCCAAAGCTGATAACTTTTTATATCCGAAGGTGTTATGTCGATTTCCTTTAAAGTGGAAAAATGCCCGGGGTCTTCGTTGATATGCTCAAGCAAGTTGCGTATGTCTTTGATAGGCATCACTATAGGAAAAAGATGGTCAAAGCTGTTGTCGTAATTATTTGTTTGTTCCTTCTTGCACACAAGCGAATCCTTGTCTTTGTAGGTGAAATCGAAGTTTGTAAACTGGTTATCACCGTGAATGTCGAAAAAAGTGTGGCAGAAATGTACGCTCGCTATATCCGATGCAAGAAATCCATCGAGAAAACCTTTTTGAGCTATGCTCTTTTCCAATCTACTGCTACTCGCCCTTTGGTTGGGTGAGGTGGTATATAACTGTGTTGTAATGGTGTCGTCGCCTTTGATGGTATATACTTTTTCGCCGTCGGTAAATTTCTGATAACGAGGTTTATAGGCTTGGTAGTCCGACATATTTTCGTTGAAAAGGAAAGTCCCTTTGCTGGTGGTGATTATCAGCGAATCGTTGATTATTTTGAAGTCGTTTGCCGTAACGGGGAATTTTTTCCATTGAATATTGTCTTTTTCCGTGTAGAAAACTTTGTTGTATTGGTTGCGGGTGCGTATCAGGTAGTATTTTTTCCACACGCCGACTTTGTCGTAGCCCACGTTGCTGCTGTCGTGGTTGTGCAGATGTCCGTCTTTGAACGGCGTGCGTATGCTTTTGAACGATTTCCAGTTGTCGGTGGTAACTACAATTTTGTCGCGGCAAGTGGAAGTCGCTATTCCTTTTTCCGATGTCTCCATGAAAATGGCGCCGCCCTGTTCATTGCTTGTGAAAATGTCGCCGAGCTTTCTGAAGGATTTGGCGTAGTCTTTGCTGTACAAAATCTCTCCATCCCTGAATGTTATCCAGCACTCACCCTTGTTGTTGATGTAGGCTTTATGGGGGGATTCTGTATTTATTTTGTGTTTCTTCCAAGACTTTCCTCCGTTGTTGCTGACAAGAGAGATAGGGTTGTGATATATGGAATGGCTGACTAAATCACCAACAATCAAAATGGTGTCGGCGTTGAAAAACAATATTTCATGTAAGCCTTTATAATATGTATCATCTTTGAAATTGAAAACACGCTCAATGGGAGAATTTTCGTCCTTGGCATACCAAACTCCGCCGTATGTCAAAACTATGATGTTGCCTTTTGGCGAAATCACGCTATGGATTATCCTATAGTTGTTGTAGTGGGTTTCGTAGAGTTTTGTCCGGCTTTTGCTTTCTTGCGAAAACGCTGTTGCGGAAAGTAAAAGCATTGCTGCCATCAAAAATAAACAAATCTTTTTCATTGCGCTAATTGTTATTTGTTATTCTTCTGTTACTGTGATAGTCTCGCCGAAATCCTTACGTTTTTTGTCGCGAAGTTTGTCGTCGGGCGAGGGGTAGCCCACTGCGATAACGAGGCGTACTCTGCGCAGCGGCCCGAATCCCATGGCTTTGCGTATGGTCTTGCGGCGGAACGAGCCAATCATGCATGTCCCCAAGCCCTCGGCCTGAGCAGCAAGGCAGATGTGGGCCGCCAGTATCCCTATGTCGATGGGGGTGAGGTTGTTGCCGGCAAAAAAACCGCCGCTTTTCGACTTCATGTTTCCAAAAGTCTGTTCCACAACGATATAGCTGCCCACGTTGTTCAAAAACTTGTTCAACCCCACTGTCTGGCAGGCCTCGGTTATCTTAGGCACTTTGGGGCTGGGGCGTTGCACAATATGCAGTCGCCACGGCTGCGAGTTGCACGACGAAGGTGCAAGGCACGACAGCTGGCAAATCTCCACAAGTTTCTCGGTGTCAACGGGTTTGTCGCTGAAATTGCGGGTGCTCTGTCTCTGACTGATGATTTCTTTGATAGTGTCGTTCATGGTGTTCAAACTTTCATAAAATCGTATAAATTAAACCATTGCAGTGGTTCTTTCCGAACTTTTTCCTCCACAAGTCCGGCGTATTGCTGCACTAGCTGTGCGGTTTTTTCGTCGTGTTTTGCCGATTCCTCGCATTTCAGCTCTGCCACAAAGCCGTCGTAGCGTTGTTTTATTCCTTTAAGTGTGGATATGAAAAGCATTGGTACTCCGAGCGTTACTGCTATGTGGAAGATACCCGTGGGGAAACTCACCTCTTTGTCGAAAAAACGCACCGTGGTCTTACGTTGCCCGAAGGCCAGACGGTCGCAGTTGGTTATCACAATCTCGCCTCGCGAAAGGGCGTTCTTTATGTCAAAGATATACGAAAGGTCGTTGCCGATACGTATTATATTTACATGGAAATCACTTTTATTGAACGATGCAAGACGCTGGTTTATAATTGTTTCGCTCTCGTTGCCCCAGAAGATGATGTTTATCGGCTTGCGGCAGTATTGCATTGTGGTGGCGGCCATCTCGAAATTGCCTATGTGCGCGCTGGCTACGATAAATCCTTTGTCGGAGCGGGTTAGCTCGGTGAACAGCTCCTCGTTTTCGAAACTGATGTCGAACTGCCGTGAATTGCCCGCCCAGATGGCGAATTTGTCGAGTATCACCTTGCCGAAAGTGAGGAAGTTGCGACGCATATACCGCAACGATTTCAGTTTGCCGAAGCCCAACGCGCGGCGGTAGAAGCTGTACGAGCCTCTGGCGGCCTTGGGGTTGAAAAGTATGTAGAACGGCGTAACCAAGTGCAGGAGAGGGTAGAGGCGACGGCTGTCGTGTTTTTTAAGCACACGAAAGAGGAATTTCTGCCCGAAATTCCGCCCCTTGGTTTTGCCGCTCCATTCCGCTTTCATAAAAATAACTTATAGGTAGTGTAGCTACTGTAACAAAAAAGCCCCACATCGTTTGTGAGGCCTTTTTTGTAGCGGGGACGAGAATTGAACTCGTGACCTCCGGGTTATGAATCCGACGCTCTAACCAACTGAGCTACCCCGCCGTTTTTGCGAGTGCAAAAGTACTAAAAATTTTCCACACTGCCAACGTTTTTTGGCAAAAAATTATTTTGTTCGTGCAATGTTTTGTCAATCAGATGCTTGCTTTTACTCCTCTTCTTTGAAAAACAGGCGGTAGTACTGCAATTTTGCCTCGTCGTCGAAGCCTTTTTCGATAAATTTGCTGTTGCCGTGCACATAAACGTGGAAGTTTTTGTCGAGCTTTATCACGCTGCGGAACATTCGCGACTGTTTCTTCACGGCGCCTTCCGAAATCTGGAATCCTTCGTTGATTTTCAGTCCCATCTCGTCGCTGTGCTGGGCGGTGAAATGGCGGAAATCGTCAGCCACCTGCTTGTCGGGCAGCACCTCTTGTGTGAAACTTCCCAAATCGAAGGCGGTGTTTTCCTCGAAATACTGCTTGGATTTGTTCATCAGCGAGGCTTGGTCGGCTTTGGTGACTTCGTATTCCTGTGGCAACAGCTTGGTTACGAAGTCTTTGCACAGCGCTATTGTGTTTTGCGTCTGGTAATAGTTGTCCTTGCGCTGGGTGGCCTGCAAAACGTTGTCAATCCAGTAATGTGCCGTGCGGCCGAGGTTTTCGCTTACCGCAACGAGGTAGCCTTTCTCCTTTTCGGTGTTGAAAATGAGGCAGCCGCGTTCTACTTTGTCGAGGTTCACACCCTCGTCGTAGCCGATGGCGAAGCCGCTTTCCTCGTTGTGGTAGATTTTAAGGAAATTGGTGCGTTTCTCCATCTTGAAAATACCCACGGCGTCGGTCTTGCAGCCGTCTACCTCAAGGTCTTTGAACATCAGCACGAACACGTAGCCAATCTGCGTGCGGTCGTCGCTCTGGTCGAACATGTGTTTTACAATCTCTTCCGACTGCTGGCGGAAATTGTCGTGGTTGTCGAAAATATCTGACACACAACGGTATATGGGGTTCTCCGACAGAGTGTCGGTCTCCGACGAAAGATTGTAGTATTCCTTGGCTTTGAAAGCGTTGAGGAAGAAATCGCGCATAATGTCGTGATGCTCTTTGTCTATCGTTATCTCGCTGTCCGACAGTACATAACCCTGGTGGTCGTCGGGAGTTGCGGGGGCGTTGTCGTCGTCGGTGGCGGGTTTGGCGTTCACCTTGTGCAGTATGCAACGGGTGATGGTGGAAAATAATCCGTCTATCATAGTTCTTCGTTGTTTTTCAGTTTGTTGCAGATGTGCTCACAGGCTTCGTCGAGTTGGTCGTACACCCGTTGGAAGGCGTCGGAGCCTGAGTAGTAGGGGTCGGCCACGCAGTAGTTGCCGCCCGGATACACGGCGTTGAGGATGTAGTCCACCTTACGCATATCGTTGTCGTTGCGGGCGAAACGGCGTATCATCCGCAGGTTGTTGTCGTCCATTATGTAAATCTTGTCAAAACGGTCGAAGTCCTCGGTGCGGAACAGCCTAGCCCGCAGGTTGCTGAGGTCCAAGCCGTTTCGTTTTGCGTTTTCCAGGGTGCGGTAGTCGGGACAGTCGCCCACGTTGCAGCTCTCGAATCCCGCCGAGTCCACGGTGTGGTCCAAGCCGCACTCCTCGAGTTTCTTACGCAGGATGCCTTCGGCCAAAGGCGAGCGGCAGATGTTGCCCAAACATACCATCAGTATTTTCATATTATTTCGGAATTCGGATTTCGGAATTCGGATTTCGGAATTATAATATTGCGTGTTGATTGAAAATTGTAGAGACGCGGCGCGCCACGTCTCTACAAAATAATTAAAAAAATCAATTCAACGATTAAACAATCAACGATTAAACAATTATTTCACTGCAATGGTCTCAATCTCTACCATCACGCCCATGGGGAGTTTCTGCACGGCGTAGGCGGCGCGGGCGGGCGAGTTCTGCGGATAGTAGCGGCCGTAAACCTCGTTCATGGCGCCGAAGTTGTCCATAGTGCTGAGCAGACAGGTGCTTTTCACCACGTCGGCGAAAGTGTAGCCGGCCTCGTCGAGGATGGCTTTGATGTTTTTCATCACCTGTTCGGTCTGTTCGGTGATGCCGCCGTCGACGATTTTTCCTGTCTCGGGGTTGATGGGTATCTGGCCGGAGATGTACAGTGTGTTGCCTGCCAGAATTGCTTGGCTGTAAGGTCCAATGGCTTTGGGAGCCTTGTCGGTATTGATAACTTTATTCATTGTAATATGTGTTTTTTGTGTTAGTTTCTGTTTTGCAAAGATACGTTTTTTATTTCAAATGGCGAAAAGAAATGTCTATTGTTTTTCCGTTTGGCTGTCATCGTTGTTGGGTTGAATGGTGTCCCTCACACAGAAACAGTCGAACGGCAGGTTGTCCTTCGAGTAGGTGCTTCGGTGCGAGGTAGTGCCGTCGGGACGCATCACGTCGTATTCCTTCACTGTTGTATTGCCGCGTATGATGCGGTTGCTGGAGTCGAACGACATGCCGGCAAACACACGTCCATGGTTCTTGCCAGCGGCGAAGATGACGAAAAGTTCGTTGGTGGTTGGCAACCGCCAGTCGTCGAAACCACCGTAGTCGAGTTCCGAGCACAGCTCCATGGCTTTCAGGAAGGTAACGCGCTTTGCCACAGGCTTTTTGGTTATCAGCAGACGGGTGTTTGGCACTGGCTCGTATTCGGGGTCTTTCTCGGGATTCTGGTCATAGCACTCGCGAATCATCGTCTCTATTTCTGCGTTGGTCTCGCCCGAAAGTTTTTTCCATGTCTTGTAGCATCGCGCGGCCTCGCGGCAGTCGCCTTTGTTGATGGCCGCAAAGGCTGCCACGATATGCTTGCGCGCGGTGTTGTCCTGCGCGTGAAGTGCGGTGCCGAGCAGCAGCGCGGCGATAAGGGGAAATACTATGCGTGTCCTCATTTTGTTCGTTTTTCCGTTGCAAAAATACAAATAAAATCGTTAGCAAGAGCGAAAAGCCCCGTTTTTTTATAAATAAATACTTGTTTACTATTGATAATCAATGCAATATGGGTTTATAATTAAAGTAATGAAGAAAAAGCGAAAAAAGTGCGGAAAACGCTTGCAAAAGTCGCAAAAAATGGCTATCTTTGCAATTGTGCTTTTTTAAGGGGTGTATGATGTAAGACATTGTCGGATAGCCATTTCCCGAACAAGGAGTACTGTGGGGAGCAAAATCCCGATATTTTTCAACGAAAACATTTAAAGACATATCTATATGAACAGACACATAAACAGTGCATTAATTTCGGTTTTCCATAAGGATGGCCTTGATGAGATAGTTAAAGAACTGAGTGCCAATGGAGTAACAATCTATTCCACCGGCGGAACCTATGATTTTATCCGCAACCTCGGCGTGGAAGTGCAGACGGTGGAGTCGCTCACCGGCTACCCGTCGATACTTGGTGGAAGGGTTAAGACGCTGCACCCCAAGGTGTTCGGCGGAATACTGAGTCGTCGCGACATGTTCTCGGACGGCGAACAGCTGAAAGAGTACGAAATTCCCGAAATCGACCTCGTGATTGTCGACCTCTATCCCTTCGAAAAGACAGTGGCTTCGGGTGCCGCCGAGCAGGACATCATCGAGAAGATAGACATCGGAGGTATCTCGCTTATACGCGCCGCCGCCAAGAATTTCAACGACGTGCTTATAGTGCCTGCCATGGAGCATTACGCCGAATTCCTCGAACTCTACAAAAACAACGAAGGTTGCACCTCGCTTGCCGATCGTCGCCGTTTCGCCACCTACGCTTTCGGAGTGTCGTCGCACTACGACACCGCCATTTTCAACTACTTCAACCAAGAGGCCGCCCTGCCCGTGTTCAAATACGACAGCAGCAAGGCCAACACCCTGCGCTATGGCGAGAACCCCCACCAGAAAGG
>JAEENM010000081.1 GCA_016283745.1 Bacteroidales bacterium
GTTCCCTGTTAGCGACGAGATCTACAACGATTACAAACAATACATCTCCACCAAGGAATACGAATACTCCACCGCCACCGAGAAGACGCTGAAAATACTGCGCGAAACGGCAAAAGAGGAGAAGTACCTCGATGCAATAGAAAAGGAACTTGCAGAGCTGGAGAAGAAACTGCAAAGCGACAAACTCGCCGACTTGGAGAAAAACAAGGATGAAATAAAGCAGCTGATTGAAGCCGAGATACTTACCCGTTACTACTACGAAAAAGGCCGCACCGAGGGAATGCTGAAATACGACAAAACCCTCGCCAAAGCCATCGAAGTGTTGTCGGACAAAGCACAGTACAACAAAATTTTGAACAAATAACCCCAAAGCATGCTGCGCAAGGTACAGATGTCGTTCACACGCAAGTCGGTACACCAAAACATATTCTATCTGTTGTTGGGGGTGCTGGTGTGTGCCATGCCCACATCCAAGTTCCTGATGAGCGCGATGATGATTTTCCTTGCCGCCAACTGGGTGATAGAGTGTCGTTTCCGCGAAAAATGGGAGATGGCCAAATCCAACAAGGTGCTATGGGCTTTTGTGGTGTTATACGTGATACATGCCGTTTGGTGCCTGTTTTCGAGCAACTGGGACTACGCCCTCGACGACCTTCGTAAAAAGCTGCCGTTGCTCGTCATCCCTCTCGTGGTGCTCACCTCCGATTTCCTCAACCGTCGCAAGATAGCCTTGCTGTTGCACTTCTTCTGTCTCACCGTGGCTGTGGCGTCTGTGGTGGGGATAATACGCCATTTCGGCAATCCCGACATGGATTACCGCAACATGTTCCCACATTTCTCGCATATACGCTTCGCCCTCAACGTATGTCTGGCAATGGTGGTGCTTTTTTACGTCCTGCACAAGTTATTCTGTAGTAAAAACTTGAAATACAGATGGCTGCGAGCACTGATAATTCTGTTGCTGATGGCAATTTACTGCATAGTGCTACTACTTTTGCAGTCGTACACGGCGTTTGTGATACTTGCCGTAGTTTTCGTAGTGCTTTTGGGCTGGATGGCCATCAGAAGAAGGTCGCGGCCCCTCTACCCTATCGCTTTCTTTGCCGTGCTTACAATGGTTGTATTAGCCGCTTGGTTCTGCTTTTCGCATTACCGTTCCAACTACTACACTCTGAGCGACTTATCCACCAAGCCCCTTACCACGCACACCGCGCAGGGCAACGCCTACACCCACGCCAACGACGGACTAATAGAGATGGGCAACTACATCAACAACTATGTGTGCGACACCGAGTTGCGTAGCCAGTGGGGCAAACGCAGCTCGCTGGACATCGACTCGCTGACGCCCAACACCTTTGCCGTCTATCCCACCCTTGTGCGTTACCTCAACGCCAAAGGCCTAACCAAGGACAGCGTTGGCATTTCGCAACTCTCCGACAAGGACATTGCCCTAATAGAGCAGGGTGTGGCCAACCCGCACTACGCCAGCAATTTCGCTGTGGGAAAGATGTTCTATAGGATATTTTTCGACTACGAGTGCTACAAAAAGACCGGACGTGTGAAAAACTCGTCTTTTTTCCAACGGTTGACGCTTTGGCAGAACGGCTGGGAGATTTTCGTGAGCCATCCCGTTCTGGGAGTCGGCACTGGCGATGTGGCCGACGAGGTGGAGAAAAACCTGTCGGAACGGCATTCCGAGCTTGCAGGCACGGGCATGCGCACCCACAATCAGCTTATCACCTTTTTGTTCACCTTCGGAATTGTGGGATTCGCAATAATAACGCTTGTGTTCGTGTGGGCTGTAAAAAAACACCGTCTGCTGTCATCGGCGGTGTTTGTGGCCTATCTGTGCATAGCGCTGGTGTCGTTTTTGGGCGAGGACACCCTTGAGACGGAAGCCGGTGTGGTGTTCTTTGCGCTGATGTTCTCGCTGCTTTCACAGTGGGCACAGGCCTCAGCGGATGGTGGAGAAAGCTCCCTCGATATGATTGATTGATTGTTCTTTCGAGTTCAACACGATTGAAACGATGTCGAACCGTACCTCTTCGGTGCGGTTGTTTTTTGTCACATACGCGTCGGCGACGGTGATGTAGGCTTTCTGCTGAGTGCGCGACACAAAAATCTCCGGCTCGCCGAGGAAACGGCTGTTGCGGGTCTTCACCTCCACAAAAGCCAGTATATCGCCCTTTTTGGCAATGATGTCCACCTCGTGCGAGAGGTGCCGCCAGTTGGTTTCGAGGATGGTGTATCCCTCTTTGGCAAGGTAATCGCGTGCCATCTGCTCGCCCGCAGCTCCGAAATCGTTGTGTTCTGCCATATCTTTAAAAAAATGGAACGGGAGGCTCCGCGTCAACGGTACACCCCCCGCATTATAAACTCTTAACTATAAAACTCTCAACTATAAATTATAAACTATATACTATAAACTGTTATCTTGCCAAGCTGCCGATGTCGCGCGGGTGCGAGCTGAGCACCGGAATCAGCGAGTGGTGGATAATCTGCTGTGCGTGGGTGCCGATAAACAGTGTGGAGAGAAGGTTTTCCTGCTCGGTGGTGATAATGATAAGGTCGGCGGAGATGGCCGAGGCGTACTCCAATATCTCGGCGGAGAGGTTTTTGGTGAGTATGCGTTCCGACTGGTAGGGCACACCGGCGTCGCGGAGGTAGTTCTCGGCCTGACGCAAGTAGATGTCGATGGTTGAGGCTTCGGACTGCTGTTCCACCAAGCCTACCAGATGCACCGTGGAGCCGAAGAGTTTGGCCATATTAGCTACCACAGGTATTTTCTGACGCGAGTTCTCGGTCATATTGAGCGGAGCCACAATGCGTTCCAAGTTCTTGTGATAGTTGAAACCCTCGCGGATGGAGAGCGTGGGGCAGTTGGCCTCCTGCACAATACGCACTGCAGTACTTCCCATCCAGTATTTCTCGAAACCGGAAGCACCGTTGGTACCAATCACTATCATCGAGGCGTTGACACGCTCGGCTTCCTTTGCTATCACCGACGCCACCTTGCCGTCCATTATCTTGGGTTCGATGGCGGTGCGGAGCATTTTTTTGCCGTACTGTTCGGCAAGACTCTGCAGTTTTTCCATTGCCAAGCCGCGCAGGGCTTTGGTCTGTTCGTCGGAAAAGAGGTTCTTCTCCTTGCACACCCATATCAGTTCGATATTGGCGTTGAGTTTGTTGGCGATGTCGGTAGCCACGTCGAGAGCCACGTATGACCCTTGCGAAAAGTCGGTACCTACTATTATGGTTTTCTCGTTCATAATTATGTTGTTATTGTATCAAAAATATAATAACTACGAAAAGTCTGTATTATTGTATTATATATGCAAAATTTAGAACTGCAAATAGATAAATAACTGTAATTCAATGATAATAAATTGGTACACAGGGGGTTGGTTTATAGAGGTGTTGTTTCTAGAATTACACGCACCAACATTTTTGATAATCTTCGACAAAAATCATTTAATCGCAGGTGTAAATATTTGAAATATAGCGGATTGAAATTGATATCGATTGCAATTACAATAATTGTCAAATTTTGACTATATTTTATATTCAATACTTGAGCATTATAACCCAAATTATACCAAACAATTTATTGTTCTATTCAAGATGTTGATAATCAATATTTAGTAATAATGTGCTGGGGGTTAATCAATTACAATCTCACCACAAAAATTCCAAATGAAAAATCAACACCGTTTCCCGCTAAAAATGAGAGGGGTTGAGTGTAATTAAATATACCGTGTTGAAAACTTGAAAACAAGGGGCGTCAGAAGAGGGGTTTTAATTTTGTATCTTTGCAGTAACACAGAATTTACGGGTATTCGACGTAATTAGTTGATACATAAACAGCAGTCGTTTTTCGGATCGACACAACTATGTTTCACTTTATTCAATGCGTTGAAAATCTGTAAATTAGCACACAAAGACACACAAAAATATTTATAGAACACACATTTTATGGCAACAACGGAATTATTCATCAGGAAGAGAGACGGCCGTCGCGAGGCTTTCTCCATCGAAAAGATTAAAACGGCTATCCGCAAGGCCTTCCTCGCCGCTGGCGGTTTCGCCACCGAAGAGGAGCTGGCAGCCATCCTCGGACGCGTGCGCGTGAACAACGACATGACCGTGGAGGAAATCCAGGACCAAGTGGAAGTCGCCCTCATGGCCGAACGCTATTTCGTCGTTGCCAAGAACTACATCCTCTACCGTCAGCGTCACACCGAGGACCGCGAGACCCGCGAGAAGATAGAGTTCCTCACCAACTACTGCGACGCCTCCAACGCCGCCACCGGCTCCAAGTACGACGCCAACGCCAACGTGGAACGCAAGAACATCGCCACCCTCATCGGCGAGCTGCCCAAGTCGAGTTTCATCCGCATCAACCGCCGTCTGCTCACCGACCGCATCAAAGAGATGTACGGCAAAGAGCTGAGCGACAAATATATGTACTACCTGCTCAACCATTTCATCTACAAAAACGACGAAACCTCGCTTGCCAACTACTGTGCTTCCATCACCATGTACCCGTGGCTGCTCGAGGGCACCAAGCCCATCGGTGGCAACTCTATCGCTCCCACCAACCTGCGCTCGTTCTGCGGCGGGTTCATCAACCTTGTGTTCATTGTGTCGTCGATGCTTTCCGGTGCCTGCGCCACCCCCGAGTTCCTTATGTATATGAACTACTTTGTGGGCAAGGAATACGGCAAGGACTACTACAAACGTGCCGACGAGATTGTGGACCTCTCCATCAAGAAACGCTCCATCGACAAGGTTATCACCGACTGTTTCGAACAGATAGTGTATTCCATAAACCAGCCCACCGGCGCACGCAACTTCCAGTCGGTGTTCTGGAACGTGTCGTACTACGACAAATACTATTTCGAGTCGATTTTCGGCGAATTCTATTTCCCCGACGGGGAGAAACCCGACTGGGAAGGCCTCTCGTGGTTGCAGAAACGTTTCATGAAATGGTTCAACGCCGAACGCAAACGCTGCGTGCTCACCTTCCCCGTGGAGACCATGGCTCTGCTCTCGAAGGACGGCGACGTGATGGACAAGGAATGGGGCGATTTCACCGCCGAGATGTACGCCGAAGGACACTCGTTCTTCACCTACCTCAGCGACAACGCCGACTCCCTCGCCTCCTGCTGCCGCTTGCGCAACGAGATACAGAACAACGGTTTCAGTTACACCCTCGGCGCCGGCGGCGTGTCCACAGGCTCCAAGAGCGTGCTTACCATCAACATCAACCGTTGCGTGCAGTACGCCGTTAAGAACAACATGCACTACCTCACTTTCCTCGAGGAGATGGTGGACCTCTGCCACAAAGTGCAGACAGCCTACAACGAAAACCTCAAGGAGCTGCAGAAGAAAGGCATGCTCCCGCTGTTCGACGCCGGTTTCATCAACATCGGCCGCCAGTACCTCACCATCGGTGTGAACGGCATTGTGGAAGCTGCCGAGTTCCTGAAAATCAAGATTAACGACAATCCCGAATACGCCGCCTTTGTGCAGGACGTGCTGGGACTGATAGAGCGTTACAACCAGAAATACCGCACCAACGAGCTGATGTTCAACTGCGAGATGATTCCCGCCGAAAACGTGGGTGTGAAACACGCCAAATGGGACCGCGAGGACGGCTACGAGGTGCACCGCGACTGCTACAACAGCTATTTCTATGTGGTGGAAGACCCCAACATCGACCCGATAGAGAAATTCCGCCTGCACGGCGAAAAATACATAAGCCACCTCACCGGAGGCTCTGCCCTGCACCTCAACCTCGACGAGCACCTGAGCCAGGCACAATACCGCCAGCTCCTGCGCGTGGCCGCCAAGGAAGGCTGCAACTACTTCACTTTCAACATACCCAACACCATCTGCAACAAGTGCGGACATATCGACAAACATCACCTGAAACAGTGTCCCGCCTGCGGCAGCACCGATGTTGACTACCTCACACGTATCATCGGGTATCTGAAACGAGTTTCCAATTTCTCCGAACCGCGCCAGGAAGAGGCCGCACGTCGTTACTACGCCAAAAACGCCGAACAATGCTGAAATTTGCCAACCACGATGTAGTCTTTCAGGAGGTTCCTGACCAGATAACGCTGGCCATCAACATCTCCAACTGTCCCAACCACTGCCCCGGTTGCCACAGCAAATATCTGTGGAAGGACGTCGGAGACGAACTCAACAAGAATGCCCTTGAAAGACTTATCAGCAAAAACGAAGGCATCACCTGCGTGTGCTTTATGGGCGGCGACCAAGCACCGGCAGAGGTGTCGCAGTTGGCAAGTTTTGTAAAACAGAAATATCCCAAACTGAAAGTGGGCTGGTATTC
>JAEENM010000082.1 GCA_016283745.1 Bacteroidales bacterium
AATCGACGTATCGCATAATTGTCTCGTCCACCTACAAAAAAGCCAAGCGCGCTATAGGCGATTTGTGGGACACAACCGTGGCCTCGTCCGACATGCTGTATATACCCTACAAAGGGAAAACGCTGCACAGCCGCCAGAAAGTATATTGGGCGGTGCATACCACCGTGATTTATGAAGAACCCGTCAAACAGAAAGTAATAGGTAAGGTTTACATAATCAATCGCAAAAGACAAAAAACAATGTCTGTCAAAAGCGATGTGCAGAATTTTACCATCAGTCTGCTTTCGCCCGAAGACTGGGGGCCATGGGAGTTCTATCGCACACTTAATCTTCCTTACTGTTTATATTTTCCCGACGATTGGAATGCCAAATGGATAGGCCGCGACTATAGCGACGACGTGCTTACAGGCAAAACCCGTCTTGCCGCACGTTACTTGCGCAAGGACTTCAACATCAACAATAAAGTAATCTCTGCCAAGCTGTATATCAGCGGATTGGGACAATATAGCGTATATATAAACGGCAAGGAGGTGGCCGCCGAGGAGATTCTGAAACCGGCACTCAGCGACTACCGCAAACGTGTGTATTTCAACACTTACGATGTTACCAACTTTGTAAGGAAAGGCGACAATGCCATTGGCGTTGTGCTTGAGGGCGGACGCTATACCGCCATGCGCTACAATCCTGACAATCCCGACCGCGACGGCATCAAAAACATACTGCATTTCGGCACGCCACGTCTTAAAATGCAACTGGAAATAACCTGTAGCTACCTTTTAGGCGGAAGCACCATCGTTATGAGCGACACCAGCTGGAAAGTAACCAACCGCGGCCCCATACGCACCTCCAACGAGTTCGACGGCGAGACGCACAACGCCAATATGGACCTCGGCGATTGGACAATGCCCAACTACGACGACAGCGAGTGGCAAAACGTCGAACTTATGGAGGCTCCCTCAGGTGCCCTTGAGCCTCAGCCCAACCCCAACATTATGGTGCAGGACCGCCTAAAAACCGTGGCTATGTTCCAAAAGGACGGCAAATGGATTATCGACATGGGGCAGAACATGGTTGGCAATGTGCAAATCGAATTAAGGAATCAGAAACGGGGCGACACCGTTACCCTGCGTTTTGCCGAAATCCTCCTGCCCGACAGCAATGTGTGTATGGCCACCATGCGTGCCGCCGAATGCACCGACCGCTACGTCTCCGACGGCAAACCTGCCAAATGGCATCCGATGTTTGCAACACATGGATTCCGCTATGTGGAGGTGAGCGGCCTGCGTGGGAAGCCTTCGCTCTCCGATTTCGAAGGGCGCGTGTTCTACGACAAAATGTCCGTTACAGGCACTTTCGCGACGTCCAACGAGATAATCAACAGCGTTTACCGCAACGCCTACTGGGGTATTCGCGGCAACTACCGCAGCATGCCCACCGACTGTCCGCAACGCGACGAGCGCATGGGCTGGAACGGCGATCGCACCACCGGATGCTACGGCGAGTCGTACATTTTCGACAACCACCATCTGTATTCCAAATGGATTACCGACGCCGACGACAGTCAGCTCGAAAGCGGCTCGCTGCCCGACGTGATGCCCGCCTACTGGCGTTTCTACAGCAACAGCATGACATGGCCGGGGGCTTTCATCACCTCCGCCGACATGGTGTACACCCGTTTCGGCGACGCCAAACCCATCGAACGTCACTATCCTGCCATGAAAAAATGGCTTAAGTTTATGAAAGACACCTATATGCAGGACGGCATAATGACCAAGGACAGGTACGGCGACTGGTGTCTGCCACCCGAATCGCCGGAGCTGATACACTCGCGCGACTCCTCGCGTATCACCGCCGCCCCCATGCTTGCCAATCCTTTCTACTGCCACCTTTGCGGTAAGATGGTGGAATTTGCCAAACTGCTCGGCAAAACCGACGACGCCGAATATTTCCAAAACGAGATACAAAACGCCACCGAGGCTTTCAACAAAAAGTATTTCGACACCGCCACGGGCAACTACGATAACGGCACCGTTACGGCCAACATACTGCCGTTGGCTTTCGGTATGGTGCCAAAAGGCTATGAAAGAACCGTTTTCGACAATATCGTAAACAAAACCCAGAAAGACCACAGTTGCCATGTATCCACGGGAGTGGTTGGCATACAGCAGCTTATGCGCACCCTCACCGACTACGGCGCTGGCGACCTCGCACTTAAGATTGCCACTAACGAGGACTATCCCAGCTGGGGATATATGGTACGCAACGGCGCCACTACCATCTGGGAGCTGTGGAACGGCAACACCGCCAATCCTGCCATGAACTCGGGCAACCACGTGATGCTCCTCGGTGACCTGATACTGTGGGAATACGAATACCTTGCCGGAATACGTCCCGCCGAGCCGGGATACAGCAAAATCGTCATCAAACCCCATGTTATCGACGGACTGAAAAGCGTGAACTGCTCCTACCAGTCGCCTTCGGGACTTATCGAAAGCTCGTGGACAAACAATAACGGCAAATTCACTCTGACGGTGGTTATACCGCCCAACACCACAGCCTCCATATATCTCCCCTACAGCGACGGCGAGGGCAACCAACGGATAGAAAATGTTGGAAGCGGCAAGTATAAATACACCTACCAAATACTGAAAACAAGGGGGCGAAAACATCGTAATACACTGAAAAACTGCCCTTAAGTTCAAACTCTGATTTGAGGGTAATTGTTTAAAAATCAACTTGTTATAAAAAAGACACCAAAAAACGATAAAAAAAGTGTAAATTTGCACTGTTGTTTTAAAAAAAGAAATTGCTCAAATAAAAGATGTTATTGACATTGACAATACTGCTGGCCGCAGGAGCCATAATTCTGTTTCTGCTTGCTGTTTTTTCATTGATGTTCTACCACGCCGTGGAAGAACTCAGCCACAGCGAATACGACGAAATTAAAAACACCGGCACCACTGCCGCCACAAGGGTGGTGAAACTGCTCGACAACGAAGACCGCACCCTGTCGGCACTGGAGTTCGCCACTTTCACTTTCCAAGGCCTTGCGTTGTTTTTGGGACTGCTCATAGCATACCTCAACCAGCCCGAAAGTTGGCCGTGGTACGCCAAACTTATTCTGATAGTCGGAATCTTTGTTTATCTGCTCATTGCCGCAGTGTTTGTATATTGGTTGCCAAGATATTACGCCAAGGAGAAGGAGTCGGACATCGTATCCAAACACGCCGTGGCCATAC
>JAEENM010000083.1 GCA_016283745.1 Bacteroidales bacterium
TGGTGTCGGCACATTCGCCGTCGTTGATCTGTGCTATCAGCTTCACCGTGTAGGAGCCGGGCTGAGCATAGTTTACCGTGGGGTTCTCCGCTGTGGATGTCTGGCCGTTGCCGAAATCCCAGAAGAATGTCTCACAAGGTCCGATGGAAGCTGTGTCGTTAGGATCAGAAGTTATGCGGCTCAAATTGCGGAGACGCAGACGGTAGATACAGCTGTCAGTCGATGTCGTTCCCGCAAATCTGGCTTTGGGATAACGCAAAGTTGCAAGGGTGGACATAGTGAACTTACATTGGGGGTTATCCACAAACGACACTTCGCAGTAGTACATCGTGCTGTCGAGTTGCACGGTAACGGTCTGCTGTGTAGAAACAGTCTGGTTGGGATTTACACCTGTGTACCAACGGTAGTTGAAGCCCGAAGGTGCGGTCAATGTTGTGGACACGCTGCCTCCACCACACGACGACGATGTGATACGTCCCTTTGTACATCCGAGAGTGTAATAAGCGTAGCCAAAGTGGTTAGAAGCACCTGCCCCACAGTGGAATGTTGCCAACTGTATTTTAATTGTCTGACCATGATAACGGGACACATCAATACCCACAGGAGTCCATTCTTTCCAATAAATGGCGTTTCCTCGACCGGTGTGCCACGAAGAGCCTGGTCTGTCGGCCAACTGGGCTGCATCGGTGGAGTTGAAGTCGGCTACACCACATACGGGGTCAATCAGTTGTCCAGTGCTGTCGAGCAATTTCAGAGTGAATCGCGGTTGCTGGGTAACACCGTGTTGCGGGTCGTTCATCACGATGGCATATTTGAGCAGTATAATATCCGCTACGGCTGTGTCCACCGAAAATGTGTAGGTAGCAGCCTGACAGGGGTAGCTTCCGGCACCATCTATGCATCCCAAGCGCACCGAGGCGCACTCTCCTGCTGGTATTTGCGGCAGCTGGTAGTTACTCATTGAGTCAAAAGCTGTTGCATCGGTGTGAACTGTATGTCGGCTTGGAGTTCCTGTATAAGCACGGGGACCATGGTCTATTATTCCCACTGTTGTCAGCGGTCCTCCGTAATTGCCACCCCAGTTGGGGTTGCCTGTTGTGTTCGAAGCCTGTCCGTATGTGCACACGCAGTTGGGACCTGTGAGGTTGGTGAAATCAATACATCCCACATTGCTCGGGCAGAAACGGAAATTGAAAACCACAGATGTCATAGAACTGTCGCCAGTGGCAGCTGTGGTGTCGCACAAAGCCCTCACACGGAAATAGTATGATGTGTACGGTTGGAAACCGGAAAGTCCGCCATATGTAACTTGCCCAGTTTGTTGGTTGAATGAAAGACGATTCGTTACAGGCCATTCGAGGTATAGTCTACGAACACCACTTTGGAAGGCAGAGTTTTGAGAATATTCCAACAACCATCTTGTAGCCGTGCCTGTTTCCGTCCATGTGGCTTGAGCATTACCGCTGGCAGTCAATGCTATCACCGAAAGGTTGTCGGGACGCGGACAGGTGGCTGTTGTTATCTGTATGTTGTCAATAGCTGCGGGAGGCTGCAGTCCTGTAGTATTGTACGAATTGTTTGTCCAGCCAAAAACGATATAATATGTACCTGTGTTCTGAATCGACACATTGCCTATATACACATTTTGCCAACGTCCTTGAAGATTCATCGCGGCACCATTGGGATAAGTGGCATTTATAGGTATCCAACCATTGGGCTGGCCAGAAGTCTGAAAACCCGTTGAGGATCCAGCTGTACCAGAAAACTGTGCGGCGGGCACGAGATAAGCTCTCATGTAGTGAGTTGTTGAGTAGCCTTGTGCTTTCCAGTCGAACGAAATATTATACAAACCCTGCACAAGTGCTATCTGACGGCACGCCCATGTGTAACTTGCAGTAACATTGTCATAGTTGTGAGTCTGTCCTCCGGTATTGGATACATAAAGACTGTATTCACCACCGTTGTTGGTAGCTGTGTCCACATACCACTTATTGGCCTGTGTGCCGTTGCGGAAAGCCCACTGGGTACGTTCCATTGCGTTTTCAAAATCGCAGTAGTATGGAACCGTAGCGATACCACCTTGGGCATTGACACGATATGCACAACTTACAAAAAGCAATACTGCTACAAGAGATTTCAAAATTCGGCTATTCATATCTATTATTTTATTTTTTATTTTCAATGTTTTACTCGTTCTATAGACAATTATAAATCAATTTTAAAACAAATTGCACTACAAGAACAATCCAATAGCAATACACAAACGCTGTAATAATGCGGAATACGATTGTTTCCCAACCGTTTTTCGCAATTTCAAACAGCAAGTGCAAAGATAACATTTTTTTTCATATCTCCAAATGCCACCCGAAAAAAAAATTTTAAACAACTTATTCACCGAACTCCATAAGGCACTTTCTTTTCCTCCTCAGCACCATAGGTTCACTACCCTACTCTCCTACTTATTATATCACCAAACCGAACATTTATTAAATTGCAATACGCTGTAAATCAATTATTTAAAAGAATATTACCGATAACTTGTTGATAAACAGACAAGAAAAACGGCTATTTTTCGGAAAAAAGTTCGTAATTTTGCTTTGCTGTAAATATAACAGACAAATGGTAAAAAACAAACACGACAAAAAGCGCAAGCACCGCATTGCGATCAACATTTCGGACCGCGACTATGAGTTGCTCAAACTCTATGCGGCCTCGAAAAACGCCACCAAAGGACATATTGTGAAGCAACTGCTACACGCAGAGCTGCAAAAGTTCAAAAGCTCCATCGGCAGCCTCCCCGTAGAAAACCAGCTAAACCTCTTCATCTCGCCCCAAACCGACATTTTCGACATCATCGACGAGAAAATTTAAGCCGACAAACAATATTTTTTTGCACCATATAAAAAAAAAGCGTATATTTGCCAAACCAACAAAAACCATCGACAGAAAATAAAAACTTGATTATATGCGAATTAAAGTATTTATTGCCGCTTTATGCGCACTGACACTTACCGTAAACATCGCCAAAGCGGAGACTGACAACAACGCCGAAGCTCCTACCCAAGAGACAGAACAACCTAAAGATGACGACGGTTTTAATCCGGGTGCCGAAATAATAGAGCACATCTCCGACGCACACGAGTGGCACATCATGACCTTAAACGAAGGCCAAGCCGACGAAAAACACATCTCCATCCCTCTGCCTATAATACTTTACAACACTCGCGACGGCAAGCTCGATGTGTTTATGTCGTCGAAATTCCACCATGGCAAAGAGGCCTATAAAGGCTACACCCTGGTTGGCGGCGGCACCGAGGCTCAGGAGATTGCCTACGCCGACGAGAACGGCAACGCCATCACCGACGAATCGGGCGCTTATCTGAAACCTCTGGATTTCTCCATCACAAAAGTGGCCGTATCGGTAATGATTGCCTCCCTTATCCTGCTTCTGATACTGTTGGGCGTGAAACGCAGCTGCATCAAAAACGCAGGCAAGGCTCCGAAAGGAATGCAGTCGCTGATGGAAATCCTCATCCTCTTTATCCGCGACGGCGTGGTGGTTCCCATCATTGGCGAAAAGCACTACCAGCGCTATCTGCCGTACATCCTCACACTTTTCCTTTTCATATTCCTCTGTAACCTCTTAGGCCTTGTTCCTTTCTTCCCCGGCGGCGTCAACGTAACAGGAAACATTGCTATCACAGGCGTTTTGGCCGTAATTACTTTCCTCATCACCACTTTCTCCGGCAACAAACATTACTGGAAAGACATTTTCAACACCCCGGGCGTGCCTTGGTGGCTTAAATTCCCGCTGCCCATCATGCCTTTGGTTGAATTCGTCGGAATGTTCACCAAGCCCTTCGTACTGATGGTCCGTCTCTTTGCCAACATCACGGCAGGACACATCGTCACACTCGGCTTCATATTCCTGATATTCATCTTCGGAAACACAATGTCGGCAGGCGTCGGATACGGAGTTTCGCCCGTGTCGGTGATATTCAGCCTGTTCATCAGCGCTCTGGAATGCCTTGTGGCTTTCATCCAGGCTTATGTGTTTGCAATGCTCACATCGCTGTACATAGGCATGGCAGTGCACAACCCCGAGGAGGAACATGCATGATTTGTTGAACTGTTGAATCGTTTATTTGTTTAATTGACAGCTCTTTAACAACAATCCGAACAAGTATATTGTAATGCAGAAAAAACAAGGACTTTGAAGTTAGGACAAAACTTGCTTTGAAGTCCTTTTCTTTTATCAAAGAAATAGTAATCCAGAAATAACAAATTATTATGAAACATATAAAAGATGTAAACCTGAAAGGCAAACGCGTGCTGCTGCGCGTTGATTTCAACGTTCCCACCGACGAGAACGGCAATATCACCGACGACACCCGCATACGCAAGTCGGTGCCCACAATGCAGAAACTGATAAACGACGGCGCCAAGACCATCATCATGTCGCACCTCGGCCGTCCCAAGGGTGAGTTTGATGCAAAATACTCGCTGAAAAACGTCGCCAAACGCATCTCCGAAATCCTCGGCAAAGAGGTTCTGTTCACCCAGTCGCTTCTGGGCGAGGAGGTTACCAACATGGTCAACAACATGAAAGAGGGCGACATAATGCTGCTCGAGAACATCCGTTTCTACAAAGGCGAGACCGACGGCGACATGGCTTTCGCCAAAGAGCTTGCCAAACTGGGCGACGCCTACGTGAACAACGCCTTCGGCACCGTGCACCGCAACCACGCCTCCGTGGCACTGCTGGCCGAGCTGTTCCCCAACGACCACTATTTCGGATTCCTGATGGAACGCGAAGTGGAGAACCTCAGCTACCTGCTGGGCAACCCCGAACGTCCCTTCACAGCCATCATCGGCGGTTCCAAGATTTCCGGCAAAATCGACGTTTTGGAAAACCTTATCCCCAAAGTTGACAATATGATTATCGGCGGCGGTATGCGTTACACCTTCACCAAAGCCCTCGGCGGAAAGATAGGCAACTCCATCCACGAGGACGACAAACTCGACGTGGCCCTCGACCTCGTTGACAAGATGAAGAAAAACAACGTGAACCTCTACCTGCCCATCGACTGCATGGTGATCAAGGAATTCCGCAACGACGCAGAGAGCATGCTGGTGCCTGGCGACCAAATCCCCGACGGCTGGGAAGCTGTGGACTGCGGTCCCAAGAGCATCGAGCTTTTCCGCGAGGTAATTCTGAAATCGAAGACCATTCTGTGGAACGGTCCCATGGGCGTGTTCGAGATGCCCAACTTCGCCAAAGGCACTTTCGGCGTAGCCGAGGCAGTGGCCGAGGCAACAAAGAACGGCGCTTTCTCCGTGGCCGGCGGCGGCGACTCCATCTCGGCTCTGCAACAGCTCGACATGATGGACAAAATGTCGTTTGTTTCCACCGGCGGCGGCGCCATGCTCGAATTCCTCTCGGGCATTGAACTCCCCGGACTGAAACACATGAAATAAACCATTTAGAAACTAACAACATAAGGGGCTGTCGGCGCTGTTGATAGCCCCTTATCCATATAAAGATGAGCGGTTTCCTTCCAATAACGGCGAAAGAGATAGAGCAGCGCGGCTGGGACTATGTGGATGTGATAGTGGTGTCGGGCGACGCCTACGTGGACCATCCCAGTTTCGGCAACGCCGTGATAGCCCGCTCATTGGAAGCGGCGGGGTACCGTGTGGCGATACTGCCACAGCCCAACTGGCGCGACGACCTGCGCGATTTCCGCAAGCTGGGCAAGCCACGACTTTTCTTCAGCGCCTCGTCGGGATGCATGGACAGCATGGTGAACCACTACACCGCCGCCAAACGTCTGCGCTCCAACGACGCCTACACGCCCGGAGGCGAGGCAGGATTCCGTCCCGACTACGCCACATACGTGTATGCCAAAATCCTGAAACAGCTTTTCCCCGACACCCCCGTGGTGATTGGCGGCATAGAGGCATCAATGCGACGGCTGACGCACTACGACTACTGGAGCGACACGCTGAAACCCTCCATCCTTGCCGACACCAACGCCGACCTGCTGGTGTACGGCATGGGCGAGAAAGTGATTGTGGACATAGCCGACACGCTGAACGCCGGACTGCCGATAAGCCATCTGCACAGCCATCCTCAGGTGGGATTCATCACTGACAAGGTGCCTGCCGCCGAACAATGGGAGACTATAACGCTCCACTCCCACGAGGCCTGCCAGAAAGACAAGTTCAAGCAGGCACAGAATTTCCACCACATAGAGCTGGAAAGCAACAAAATCGAGGCCAAACGCATCGTGCAACCCGTTGGCAAACAACACATTGTGATAAACCCACCCGACACCGACTTCAGCCAAAGCGACCTCGACCGGAGTTTCGAGCTGCCCTATATGCGTCTGCCCCACCCCAAATACGCCAAACGCGGGTCGATACCGGCTTTCGAGATGATAAAATTTTCGGTGAACACCCACCGCGGCTGTTTCGGAGGATGTTCGTTCTGCACCATCTCGGCACATCAGGGCAAGCAGGTGGTAAGTCGCAGCGAGGAGTCGGTTCTGCGCGAGGTGGCACTGCTGGCGGAGCGTCCCGATTTCCATGGCGTGATTACCGACCTTGGCGGACCTTCGGCCAACATGTACCGCATGAAAGGCAAAAATGCCGAGCTGTGCCGCAAATGCAGCCGCTACTCGTGCATACACCCCAACCACTGCAAAAACCTCAACAGCGACCACTCTCCGCTGATAGAGCTCTGCCACAAAGCCAGCGCCGTGCCCAAGGTGAAACACCTGTTTATAGGCAGCGGCATACGCTACGACCTTTTCACCGACGACAACGCGGGATACAAATACTGGGAGGAGGTGGTGCGGCACCATGTGTCGGGCAGGCTGAAGGTGGCCCCCGAACATACGTCTGACAAGGTGCTGCAATGTATGCGGAAACCGTCGTTCAGGCTGTTTGGCGACATCAAACGGCGTTTCGACGACATCTGCCGCAAGCACGGACTCAACCAGCAACTGATACCGTATTTCATTTCGTCGCACCCGGGGTGCCGTCTGCGCGACATGGCGGAACTGGCCATAACGATGAAAGGTCTGGGCTACAAGCTGGAGCAGATTCAGGACTTCACCCCCACCCCTATGACGCTGGCCACCGAGATGTACTACACTGGATACAATCCCGCCACCATGGAGAAGGTGTTTGTGGCCCGCCACCCCAACGAGAAACGCGAACAGAACCGCATGTTTTTCTGGTACAAAGCCGAAAACCGCAACGCGATACGGCAGTCGCTGATAAAATCGCACAACGAAGACCTGATAAGAAAATTGCTTGGATGATTCGAAGTTTGAATTATCGGAATTAGGATTTAAGGGGCGCAGGGGCTAGATATTCAACTGTTACACAGATACAATAAAAAAAACGACTTCTCCTTGAGAGAAGTCGTTTTATCTTTATGATTAAAAAAGATTATTTGTTGCGGAAATAATTCACTATTGCGCTGAGCAGTCCTAGTCCGATGAAACCGCCGGGGGCGAGGACGAAGAGCAGCATGGCGTCGCCTTCGATGAATTTGTGGCCGAAAGCGGCTCCGCTACCGAGCAGTTCGCGTACAAGTCCCAGCAAGGTAAGGGCGATGGTGAAGCCCAAGCCCATGAAAAGTCCGTCGAAAAGCGACAGCAGGGGGTTGTTCTTCGAAGCGAAGGACTCGGCACGTGCCAGCACGATGCAGTTCACCACGATAAGGGGAATGAACAGTCCCAGAGCCTCGAACAGCGACGGCACGTAGGCTTCCATCACCATTGCCAGCATTGTTACGAAAGTGGCTATGATAACTATGAAAGCGGGGATACGCACCTTGTCGGGGATGACGCTCTTGAGGCAGGAAATAACGAGGTTGCTCATCATAAGCACGAAGGTGGTGGCCAAGCCCATGCCCATACCGTTGATGGCCGAGGTGGTTACACCCAGCGTGGGGCACATACCCAGCACCAGCACAAAGGTGGGGTTTTCTTTGATAAGGCCGTTTTTGGCTATTGTTCCTATTTTCGAAAGCATGTTACTCATTGTCTGTTCCTCCTTTTACTTTGGTGAAAGCTTCGTAAGCACGGTTTATAGCGTCGCAAAAAGCGCGCGAGCTGATGGTTGCCGCTGTGATGGCATCCACGTCGCCGCCGTCCTTTTTAACAGTCATATTGTTTGTTGCAGGGTTCATGCCGACAACACAGCCTTTGCCGTCCTTTTGGAACCACTCGCCGGCTTTGGAGCCGAGGCCGGGGGTCTCCTGAGTCTCCAGCACGTTGTAGCCCGTGATGTTGCCTTCGGCGTCGAAACCGACCATCACGCCGAGGTGTCCGCTGAAGCCTTTCTCTGTCGAAGACTCAACGGCCACGCCGACCAGCTCGTCGGAGGCGTTGAAGGCGAGGTTGCAGTTGGTGGAGTCCTTGTCGCCGTCGAGCATCACTTTCGCGCTTTTCAGCGAAGCAAATTCGGGCAGCACCTCTTTGATGGCGGCCTCGGTCTTGGCTTTCTTGGCGTCGGCGATAGGACCTTTGGTTACGTTGTTCAGAAATGCCAGTGCGGCGGCCGTAACTACGGCGATGATGGTCAGCACCAGCACCATATTAAGTAATGTGGATTCAGCTTTTTTTGCCATAACTCATCCTCCTTTATTTAGCGAAACGTTTGGGTTTGAAACCTTTGTTGATCAGCGGCACGCAGGCGTTCATCAGCAGTATGGCGAACGACACGCCTTCGGGGTACGAGCCCCAGTTACGTATGATGATGGTGAGCAGTCCGCATCCGATGCCGAACACCACCTGTCCCCATTTGGACATGGGCGATGTAACCATATCGGTGGCCATAAACACAGCACCCAGCATTATGCCGCCGGAGAGTATCACATGAACGGGGTCCATATACATATTGGGGTTGCAGAGCCACAGTATGGCGCCAAACACAAAAGCGGTGCCGATGAACGACACGGGGATGTGCCAGCTGATGACCTTGCGGCAAAGCAGGTAGATACCGCCGATGATTATTGCCAGAGCGGAGATTTCGCCGAGCGAGCCGCCCATGTGTCCGAGGAAAGCGTCCATCAGGCTGGGCAGGTCGATGCTGCCGCCTGCCTTGACAGCCTCTTTGAAAGCTGCCAGAGGCGTGGCTCCCGTCAATGCGTCGGGGGTGCCGTTGGCAAAGATGTTGCAAATTCCCAGCGGACGGGGCCATGTGGTCATCTGAACGGGGAACGAAATAAGCAGGAACACACGTCCGACCAATGCGGGGTTGAAGGGGTTCTTGCCCAAGCCGCCGAAACTCATCTTGCCGATGCCTATTGCCACCAAAGCTCCGATTATCACTATCCACAGCGGGAGGTTCGACGGCAGGTTGAAGGCCAGCAGAAGGCCGGTGACTATTGCCGAACCGTCGGTGATGGTGGTCTTGGTTTTAAGCAGGAATTTCTCTATCAACCATTGGAAAAGCAGACAGCTGGCCACCGACACCAAGCATACAAACAGGGCGTCGAAGCCGAAAAACAGTATGGCTGTCAGCAACAGGGGTATCAACGCGATGTTGACATTCCACATTATTCTTTTTACTGACTCCCCGCTATGCACGTGGGGCGAGCCTGAAACGTTTAATAACTTCATTGTCGATTACTTTATGTTATGTTGGTTATTTTTTTTGTTGCATTTGACGGAGTTTGGTCTTGGCCAGACGTATCTCGTCAGTGAGGGGCTTGTGGGCCGGACACGAGAAGAGGCAGCATCCGCACTCCATACAGTCCATCAGGTGGTTGTCGGCGGCCTCTTGGAACTTGCCGTTGTTGATGAGGCTCGAGAAGAGGTAAGGCTCCAGTCCCATGGGACATGCCTTGACGCATTTGCCGCAGCGTATGCAGTCCTGCTCCTCGAAACGGTAAGCCTCTTTCTCACTGATAAGCAGCATGCTCGAAGTACCTTTCACGATAGGTCCGTCGATATTGACGATGGCTTTTCCCATCATGGTGCCGCCGCTGATAATCTTGCAGGTATCCTCGGGCAGACCGCCGATGTAGTTGGCAAGGTCGCTGAACGGAGTGCCGATACGCACCACGAAGTTGTGTTGCTGCTGCTGGCCGAGCGATTTGCCGGTAAGCGTCATAATAGTTTCGATAAGAGGTTTGTTTTTCTGCACAGCCTCGTACACCGAGAAAGCGGTGCCGATGTTGTTCACCACGCATCCCACGTCGATAGGCAGCTTGCCGCTGGGCACGCTGCGACGGGTGATGGAGTAGATAAGCTGTTTTTCGGCGCCTTGCGGGTATTTCACCTTCAGGGGAACGACCTCGATGCCCTCGAACTGTTTGGCCATCTCTTGCAGACGGGCAATGGGTTCGGGCTTGTTATTCTCGATACCGATATAGGCTTTGGGCACTCCCAGGGCTTTGCGCAGAACGCTGATGCCGATAAGCACCTCCTCGGTGTGGTCGAGGATCACGCGGTGGTCGCTGGTGAGGTACGGCTCGCACTCGGCGGCGTTGATAAGCAGGTATTCGGCTTTCTTGCCTTCGGGAATCATATATTTGATGTGCGTGGGGAAAGTGGCTCCGCCAAGTCCCACTATGCCCATCTCTTTCATCTTGTCGATAATCTCTTTCTGCGAAAGGGTTATCTCTCGTTTGATGTCGGGTGTGGTGTCCACTGTCTCCACCCATTCCTCGGTCTCGGCCACGTCGATGACGATGGCGGTTTTGTTGTAACCGAAGATGTCTTTCATGGTGTCGATTTTGTTCACCGTGCCTGTTACGGGCGAGTGAATGTTGGCACACACAAAAGCCTCGGCTTTGGCGATGAGCTGTCCGGTCTTCACGGCATCGCCTTTGGCCACCACGGGAGTGGCGGGGGCGCCAAGGTGCTGGTTGAGGAATACCACAGCCTGTTTCGGCAACGGAAAGACCTCTATCTTTGCGTTGGTCGATATTTTGTTTTCTTCGGGGTGAACGCCACCCAAACGAAATGTTCTCATATTATTTATGCGTTATTAGTGGTGTTTTCGTTGTTAATTACGGTGCTTTCGTCCTGTTTGGGGGCGGCGGCGGGAGCAGGCTGTTCAGCGGGCTTGGCAGGTGCTTCGGCGGCGGGTTTCCTTGGCGGGAAATTCACCGAAACGATGGCTCCTGTGGGACATTCGCCCTCGCATTTACGGCACAGCTTGCATTTGGTGTAGTCGATGTAAGCCACGTTGTTTTCCACCGTGATGGCCTCGAACGGACATACCTTGGCGCATTTTCCGCAGCCTATGCAGGCGTTGGTGCAGGTCTTACGTGCGGCGGCACCTTTCTCCTTGTTCACGCACGACACGTACATGCGGCGGTTCTTGGGACCTTTGTTACGCAACTCGATAACCATACGCGGGCAGGCTTTGGCGCAGGCTCCGCAGCCGACGCATTTCTCCTCGTCGATGGTGGGGTAGCCCGTATTGGGGTCGAGGGTGATGGCGCCGAACTGGCACACATTGTAGCAGTCGCCCAGGCCCAGACAGCCGAAGGCACATCCGTTGGTGCCCACATACACGCTGTTGGCGAAGGCGCAGCTTTTCATGCCTTGGAACGACGATTTCGGCGGGTTGTTGGCGCAACCGGCGGCACAGCGTATCACGGCCACCTGAGGCTCGGCCTTGGAGGCCTCTATGCCAAGGATGGCGGCCACTTTCTCTGCCACGGCATCGCCGCCGGCAGGACAGCGCAGGCCTTCCATATCGCCTTGTTTTACAAAGGCTTCGGCCAAAGCGCGGCATCCGGCTTTTCCGCATCCGCCACAGTTGGCTCCGGGAAGCACCTCGGCAATCTCGTCGATTTTAGGATCTTCGATAACTTTGAATTTTTGTGCCACAAAGTACAGCACGACTGCGAAAATGAGTCCTACCGCACCAAGCACCACAATTGCTGCAACAATAAAATTACTCATATTTTTCTCCTGTTATTTTTTGTGCGAAATAATTTGCAAAGATACGTTTTTTTTTCCGATTTTATCCCCATTTGGGGTGATTTTTTGCACAAAGAGGTGTTACACTTTTTCTTTTGGCTGAAAATGTGGAATTTAGGATTTCGGAATTATTTTTCCTTGCCGCAAGCGGCAGAGATCTTGATAAATTGATAATTGATAGTTGAAAGTTGAAATGCTTCTTGCCCTTCGGGCATTGGACTTCTCCTTGCCGCAAGCGGCAGTATTTATTCTCCTAGCCCTGCGGGCTGAATTGCGAAGCAATCGTGAACTCCTTATAAATAAATCCAATAATGTGAACAAATCTTGAAAATCTCATAAATATAATTTCGCCTGCGGCGAAAGCAAATTACAAGATTCTCTTGATTTCGCGAAGCGAAGCTGAGCAGGAGAAAACAAAAAAGATTTACAGAACTCAAGAGCAGGAGAAAAACGCCATCGGAGTTTCTTGCACAATAAAAACGGATGTGTTTACGTTTACAGAAGTCTTAATCAACCAACGACATTACTTTATGGAACACGCCCACGACTTCGACTATATCATCATCCGCGATGCCAGCGAGAACAACCTCAAACATATCAACGCAAGGATTCCCAAACGGCAGATCACCGTGGTTACGGGCGTGTCGGGCTCGGGCAAGTCGTCGCTGGTGATGGACACCATCGCCGCCAAGTCGCGCCGCGAGCTCAACGACACTTTCCCCTCTTTCACGCAGCAGTATCTTCCCAAATACGGACGGCCCCACGTTGGCGACATCGAAAATCTGCCCATTGCCATCGTCATCGAGCAGCGCAAGCCCGCCTCCAACTCGCGTTCCACCGTGGGCACCTACACCGACATCTACGCCTTGCTACGACTGCTGTTTTCGCGCATAGGACAGCCTTTTGTCGGCTACAGCGACGCTTTTTCGTTCAACCACCCGTCGGGCAGCTGTCCGCGCTGCGGCGGATTGGGGGAGATCCGCGAACTAGACATCCACAAACTAGTGGATTTCGACAAATCGCTCAACGACGAGGACACCATCCATTACATCGCCTTCGGCAAAGGCGGCTGGCGATGGATACGCTACGCCCACAGCGGCTTGTTCGACCTCGACAAGAAAATCAAGGACTACACCCCCGAGGAACTCGACCTTTTCCTTAATTCGCCACAGATAAAGCTGAAAAATCCGCCTTCGAACTGGCCAAAGACTGCCAAATACGAAGGTCTTATACCACGCATGTACCGCAGTATCATCAACTCGGAGGAGGGCCTGCTCCACGCCGCGGCCATCAACCCCATGCTCACCATGGGCACCTGTCCCGACTGCGGAGGCACGCGTCTGAACGAGAAGATACGTTCTTGCAAGATTGACGGACACAACATCGCCGAGGTCACCGCCATGAGCATAAGCGACTGCCGCAGGTGGATAGAGACCATCGACAACCCGTTGACCGAGGACATCAAACGTGCCACCGCCGACAGGCTGGCAGCCTTGGAGGAGATAGGTCTGGGCTATCTCACCCTCGACCGCGCCATCGGGACACTCTCGGGCGGCGAAGCGCAACGTTGCAAGATTGCCAAATACATCAACTCGCCTCTCTCCGACGTAATGTATATCATCGATGAGCCTAGTGTGGGACTGCACAACCACGACATACTGCTGATGCAGAAATCGGTTCAGAAACTGAAAAACCACGGCAACACCGTAATCCTTGTCGAGCACCACAAAGAGATAATCAAAATTGCCGACCACATAATCGACATGGGTCCCGGTGCGGGCATGAAAGGAGGCGAGATAGTGTTTGAAGGCAGCTACGAAGAACTGCTTCGAAGCCAGACACTTACAGGCACGATGCTCAGCACCACTACCGAGATGAAAGAGCAGGTGCGAAAGCCCAAAGATTTCTTCCTTTTGAAAAACGCCAACCTCCACAACCTGAAGGACTTGACAGTGGAATTGCCCTTGGGCGTGATGTGCGGCATTGCAGGTGTGGCAGGCTCAGGAAAGAGCTCGTTGATGGAGTGTTTCATGAAAGCTGTTGAATCATTGAATGTTGAACCGTTGAATTGTTCTTGCGGCAGCGCCTCAACAATTAAACAATTAAACAACTCAACACTTAACAAGTCCGACATCGTATATATCAGCCAGAAAAGCATTGGCATCAGTCTGCGCTCCACTCCGGCTACCTATCTCGACGTTGCCGACGATATCCGTAAGCTGTTTGCCAAAACTAACAAGACCAAGTCCGACCTTTTCTCCTTCAACGGCAAGGGTGGCTGTCCCGTTTGTCAGGGCAAAGGCGTGATTGTCAACGATATGGCCTTTATGGATGCCATAGAGACCACCTGCGAGGCCTGCGGCGGTCTGCGTTACTCGCCCGAAGTGCTGTCGTACAAGGTGAAAGGGTTGAACATCGCCGAGGTGATGGACCTCACGGCCAACAAAGCCTCGGAGCTGTTCGCCGACAGCGTGATTGCCGAGAAACTGGAGCCACTGCGCAAAGTCGGTCTGGGGTATCTCCATCTCAACCAGTCGCTTTCGACACTTTCGGGCGGCGAGCTGCAACGCATCAAACTGGCCTCCTACTTGAACACATCGCTCAACACAAATCGGCCATCACAAGATACGCATATCAAATCACTAATCTTCATTATGGATGAGCCTTCCGACGGTCTGCATGCTGGCGACATCCGTCGCATCCTCGACCTTTTCAACGGCATGGTGGAGACCGGCAATACCGTTTTCCTCATCGAGCACAACATCGATATGCTGAAAGCCTGCGACCACATAATAGAGCTGGGTCCCGGCGGTGGCGCGATGGGCGGCAATGTCATCTTTTCGGGTACACCAAAGGCAATGGCGGAGAGCAAAGAGTCCGTCACAGCGCCTTATCTGCGGTAGAGATCATCGGAAATCCGTTTTTTAATCTCTTTTTACTGAAAATGTGGAGTTTAGGAAAATCCTTGCAAAAATTGTTTCCAAAAACCAAAAATAAGTCGTACCTTTGCACGTTTATTACACATTAATATTGAAGATAACAAATACATAAAACGATGAAAGTAAAAGAACTTGTAGAAAAACTGAACCTCACCGTTATTTCGGGTGAAAAGGGCTTGGACCGCGATATCGACGGATGCTATGTCTCCGACCTTCTGAGTGACGTTATGGGCAACGCCGACATGGGCAACGTGTGGGTTACCCTGCAGACACACAAAAACGTGATGGCCATCGCCTCGCTGAAAGAGCTGTCGTGCGTGGTGTTTGTAAAAAACCTCAACCCCGCCGAAGAGACTATCGCGCAGAGCAACGAAGAGGACATCCCCCTGCTTTCCACCTCGATGCAGACCTACGAAGTTGTGGGCAAGATTTACAACCTGCTCAACAGCTGATAACACCCTGTTGCCGAGCCTGATATGGAGCTGAAGAGGTACAAGGCCGACCTGCACATGCACACCGTGCTCTCGCCCTGCGGCGATTTGGAGATGGGTCCACAGAACATCATCCAACGCGCCAAGGAGGAGGGTCTGGACATGATTGCCATCTCCGACCACAACTGCACCCGTCAGGTGAAGGTGATACGGAAACTGGCAAGCGAGAACGGCATCCTTGTTATCGGCGGCGCCGAGGTCACTTCGCAGGAAGAGGCGCACTGCCTCTGCTTTTTCGAGACCGACGAGCAGCTCGACACCTTTCAGCAGTTCCTCGACGAGCACCTGCCGCACATCCCCAACGACGAAGAGCGTTTCGGCTACCAGCTGGTGGTTGACGAAAACGAGGAGATAGTGGGCGAGGAGCCTTACCTGCTTATCAACGCCATCGACGTGGATATCGAAGGACTTTACGACAAGGTGCATGAGATTGGCGGACTGTTCATCCCGGCACACGTAAACAAGCCCTCCACCAGCCTTATGAGTCAGCTGGGATTCATCCCGCCCGACCTCAAGGCCGACGCGCTGGAGATTTCCAAACACGTCACCAAAGAGGCGTTCCTCAAGAAATTCGCCTACCTCAAACGTTTTGCCTTCATACAAAGCTCCGACGCCCATTTCACGCACCTCATCGGTGAGACTTACTGCTATTTCCACATGTACGAACTCACTTTCGACGAGTTCCGCCGCACCCTAAGGGGCGAGGAGGGTCGTTTCATAGAAATGAAGGAGTAGTTTATTATTAGTAGTGAGTAATTAGTAATTTGTAATTTGTAAAGTTTAGAATCATGAAAGAACTTTCGATGCACGTTTACGACTTGATGGAGAATTCCATAGCAGCCAACGCTTCGGAGATAAAACTCACCATCCGCGACAGCATAAAGGACAACATATACGCTTTTACCATCGAGGACAACGGCAAGGGCATGAGTCCGGAGTTTCTGGCCAAGGTCACCGACCCTTACACCACCACCCGCACCACGCGCAAAGTGGGACTGGGACTGCCGTTGATTAAGATGAACACCGAGAACTGCGGCGGCGGCATGAAGATTGTGAGCGAGGTGGGCAAAGGCACACGCCTCGATTTCTGGTTCCAGCACAACCACTGGGACCGTCCCCCGATGGGCGACCTAGCCGGGACGATAGTGATGCTCTGCTCGCAGCACGAGGACATACACATTGTTTACCGCCACATCACCGACAAGGACGAGTTTGTGTTCGACACCGCCGAAGTGAAGGAGGCCCTCGACGGCGCCTCGATGAACGACCTCTCCATTTTCCGTTACCTCAAGGATATGGTGAAAGAAAACCTCGAAGAAATCGGATACTCAGACTGATTAAAATTGAGAGTTGAAAGTTGAGAATTGAAAGTTTGCGGGGCTTCGACAAGCTCAGCCACCGC
This sequence comes from Bacteroidales bacterium, assembly GCA_016283745.1. Lineage (GTDB taxonomy): Bacteria > Bacteroidota > Bacteroidia > Bacteroidales > P3 > UBA1219. The sequence goes on from JAEENM010000083.1 coordinate 16,787, forward strand.
TGAATCACTTTGGAATTAGTTGAAAATTGATAGTTGAAAACCTACATAATTATGAAAAAAAACAACAAACCGCTGAAAATCATAGCTCTATCGCTTTTCGTCTTAGGAGTGGCGATAATTTTTGCCGTGGCCGTTTTCTCGTCGTGCAAGAAGGACTACGAGGAGGTAAAATTCTCGGGCACCGTGGTGGGATGCCTGATATGTAACACAAAGACATGGGGTTACATCATCGACTTGGATTCGCCATCGGGCTACGGCGACGCTGTGGAATTCGACGGACAACAGCTGAAAAATGCCGTTGTGGCATACGAATCGCCGAAACAGCTGAGAGACTCCTCCTCGGTTAGCGGAGTGTGCTATAAGACAAAGGATTACGGCAAAATCAACTGCCAACTGATTTATAAGGACGATATGCCGGAGGTGATAATTTTGGACATAGATTAATTTTTAGTTTGCAGTTTTTAGTTTGCAGTTGAATGATAGTTGTAGAGACGTGGTGTACCGCGTCTCAAAAAAAAATTGAAAATCAATACAAAAATAATTTGCTGTTTTGCATTTTTTTGTGTAATTTTGCAAAACTTTTATACAAATAAAAAAACGATAACAATGAAAACGAAAATCACAGCTATACTTCTGATGGTTGCCCTTTCGGTGCCCGCTTTTTCGCAAATACCCGGCACTCCTTACAAGGCCCCCGCCCCCACTCCGCAGAAACCCAAGAAATACTGCGACGAGTGCGGCATTGAGATGCACAACGTAACCTACGCCTACCAGCACCATTCGTGGTGCCCGTACTACCGCGCGCAGTACGGCGACGGCCCTGTAACCACGCCCCATCCGCATCACCATCCGTCTACAAAACAGGTGGTTGCGGCGGCAGCCGTAAGTGCGGCGAGCGAGGCCCTGGCCAACGAAATCGCCAACGAGATTAGTCGTGCCGCCGATGAATACACCGCAAATGCCAACAAAACCTACACCAACAGCCGTCCGGGCGAGAGCAACGGCAAATACATTGTGGGTAAGGACGAGCTGTCGGGAAAAATCGGCGTGTTCAACAACTTCACCCACGACTGGCTGCTGAAACCCAAGTACAGGGAGTTGAAGATTTACAGTCTCGACGCTGCCGTTGCCAAAAACAAAAAGGACAAATACGGCCTTGTGAACTGTTACAGCGGCAACGAGGTATTGCCCTTCGAATACGACGACTACAACGTCTATGCCCAAGGCAAGATGGTAGCCCTCGGCAAATACACCGGCACCGAGAAAAAGCCCTCCTACGCCGAACGCAAAGCCCACAGCGTGTGGGGTTTGTGGGACACCAAAGGCAAACAGGTGGTTCCCATGGAATACGACAGCATCAAATACTCCGAAGTGAGCTACAACAGCGGTCCTATCGGCTCCGTGTTCGTATATAAGAACGGTAAAGTGGGCGTGCTCGACGAAAACGGCGCCACGGTGCTGCCAATCAATTTCAATTGGACTTCCAACCGTCTTAAAGCGAACGGCACCCCATTCATCACTGCAAAGCAGGACTCTTTGTACGGACTGTACAGCGCGACCAACGGAGCGCAGATTATGCCGCCGGTGTTCAAAAATGTACGATGGACACCCTTCTTCATCACAATCCAGCACCACAAAAGCATGAAATGGGGAATGGTGGACGGCTCCGGCAACGTGGTTCTGCCCTTTGAATTCGACGACATGATTTATATGACTCCCTCCGCCGACGCCATCAAAGCGTTGAAAGTGCCTAACCGTCTGTGCAAAGCCAGTAAGAATGGCAAATGGGGCGTTTACGACCACAACGGCGTGATGCTGCTGCCGCACAACTATTCCGGCAACGACGCCGACCTCAACAAAGCCCTGATGCTGATTCCGCGCTACTCTTTCGCACACTACCTGCGCTCGAGGGCGGAAATCCTTGTGAGGACCAAAGGCGAGTTCGAGACCACCTCCGAATTCGAGGCACGACAGAAAGACCAGAACCTGCAGACCAAATACATCGAGGCCGAGCTTGCCAACGCCGACAAGGAATTCCTCGCCGCCCAGCTGCGCAAAAACGCCCTCGACCTGGTGCTCTCGCCCTACGACGCCGATGCCTCGTGTTTCACAATCACCACCCCCAACCTGCCAACGAACAGCTACAAACTCGTAGTGAAACGCGACGACGCACGCACTTTCAAAGAGAATTTCCAGACAATGAAAGCCGCTGCCGCAAGCACCATCAAATGCTTTATCGACAACGACGCTTTCGCCATTGCCGAGATGACTTTCACAATGCCCGACGGCAACGTGATAAAATACACCAACCCCGATACCGAGGGCTATACCGACAAAATTTTCCCGATAGAAACACTTAAATAAGACAACAATATGAAAAACATTTTCAAAACCCTGATTATTACTGCTTTAGTGGCAAGCACCTTTGCCGCACAGTCGCAGACAGTTATAGAATACCGCCGTCCGGTGATGATAGGCGTCAAGGCTGCCGCCAACTATTCGTCGTTTTTGAAAGGTTCGGCCAACGACGCTGCTCTGCCCTCACCTCCCGACCCTATGTGGGGCTACAGCTTCGGCATATCTTTCGACATACCCGTTACCTCCATGTTGGACCTGTATATGGAAATTCCGGGCTACACCAAACACGGATACAAACTTTCGGAATTCAACAACCAGAAAGGCACTTCGGAAGTGGTTGACGTTCACACAGTAAGCATGTTGCTTGGAACGAATATGTACCTCGCCAAAAAGCTCTTTTATATGGGTGCTTTCTTCAGCATGGATTTCGACGTGGCGGCAAAACGCCATCTGTACGACACTCCCGACTACAGCGGTCCGGTTGCCGAGGACATCAAGATTAAATTCAGCGACTTGAGCGTAGTCAATTTCGGCATAGGAATGGAGATCGGTTTCAACATCGCCGACCGTGTGATACTGTACGGCCGCGGCACCTTGGGACTTCTGCGCTGTCCTTACGACAAAGACTACCAAGAACATAACAACGTGCCCTACGTAACCCCCGGCGGCTGGCAGTTCGGCGTGCGCATCCCGTTTGTAAGAGGAAGAAGCTGATTTCTAGTTCGGAGTTCGGAACCTTTAGCTCGGCGTAGCCAATTCGGAACTAATTGATAATTAACAATTAACAATGGACAATTAGTTGTCAGTGGTTAGTTGTCAGTATTCAGAAATGAGCCCCGAAGGGGCGACAGAATATAGGCGGGGGCGTCAGCCCCCGTATAAAAAACACCACCCAACCAATGAGCCCTGAAGGGGCGACAGAATAGAATCCGGCGAACAGAACAATAAAAAAAACGGAAACCATGAACAAAATTTCACGACATATCGGATTTGCGGTTTTGGCGGCGGCGGTGTTGGCGTTGGGCGGGTGCGTTACGAGCAAAGTTGACAACAAAGTTGCGGAAATTGAAGGGCATTACGCATACGAGCGCGGTTGGAGTTACGACCTCGACGGAAACTGCGTGGCTGTGGTGCGGAAAGGCACAATAACTTTCTATAATGACGGTTACGCCATCGACTATGTAAGACAATCTTATGTCGTTACCTTACAAAACGGATGCAAAGCATATTGGACATATTGGTATTTCAGTCCCAGCAACTGGCGTGTGGAGGGCGACGATTTCTATTTCGCAGGAATCAACTCACTTTTCCGATTGAATAAGGAAGGGCGTATCAATTTTTATGATGACAGTTGCGACAATGCTGAAATAAGAAAGATGGCTGGAGAACTGGAAGATCGCATCAGAACAAGTGTGAGGAAAAACATAGGGCGTGAGACCAAGTTCCGCTATTCGAAACCCACCGAAAAAGAGCTTGTTTGGAGCTACACCTACCCCGACGGCCACACCGACACATGGGAGTTCTACTATGAAAGCGAGGCCACAGAGAAGTTCCGCCGAGAACCGAGCCTCAAAGTGTACAGTGGCGTTGTGAAGGAAATCCCCCCATGCCCTTGATATAATCGAACAAAACCATGGACAAAATTTCACGACATATAGGATATGTAGTTTTGGCGGCGGCGGTATTGACGTTGGGCGGGTGTGTTTCGACCAAAGTTGCCAACAAGGCTGCGGAGATTGAAGGACATTACGCATACGAGCACAGCTGGAGTTACGACCTCGACGGATGGCATATCTCCGTGCACGAGACCGGCACCATGGATTTCTACGACGACGGCACCGCCTTGGACTATGCCGTGCAGGTGTATGAGTTTACGTTGCTAAATAGCGGTTGCAAGGCATCACGTCCGTACTTTTATTTCAGTCCCAGCCGCTGGCGTGTGGAGGGCGACGACTTCTATTTCTCTGGAATCAAAGAATCTTCCTTTATTACTTGGTGGATCCCTGTTGCCGTTGGGGATGTGTCTTCAACAGACAGTTGTTTAAGCGAAGAAGATCTTAAAAACATGCACAAATTAGCAGATCGTATTTTCAAAAACGTAATGGTCAACATAGACAAGGAGACCAAGTTCCATTATTCGAAACCGTCGAAGAAAGTGCTTGTATGGACTTACACCTACTCCGACGGACATACCGACACGTGGGAGTTCCATCGTCTGCACTCCGCAAGAAAGAAACCCCATTTTCAAGGATACGGATGCGTAGGCGGCTATTATTATTATGGATTCAAAGATATAAACACCTTTGACTCTATATCAGACCAAAAAATCCGAGTGGAAAATCCGGTCGAAGCTCCCGCTATTCATACAAAAACCAAATAGTTAACGGGGATTCATCTTATTATATTGACCACTGATTACTCGGATTAAACAGATTGTAATGTGAATTGTCATGTAAACATGACTGCGGATTTCACGAAATATTAGAAAAACCACCTTCCACTTTTAGAACGGGTAGTCGATACCGAAATTGGTAACAATGTTTTTGAATTTCAGTTTGGTGAATGTCCACGGCTGTCCGTCGTCGGCGCCGGGGTCGTAGATAGGCACGGCGAAATCGACACGCAGTGTAAGTATGGATATTTTCACACGCAAGCCCAGACCTGCACCGAGGGCAATCTGCTGATAGAACTTGTCGAAACGGAACTCGCCTTCGGGGAACTCGTCGGAATGGCGCAGCAGCCACACGTTGCCCGCATCCACAAAGGCGGCGCCTTCGAAGATACCGAAAATCTTGAAACGGTCCTCGATATTGGCCGTGAGCGAGATGTCCCCCACCCTTTCGAAATTGGAGCCGGAGGTGTTGATATAGCCGCCCGGACCGAGGGTGCGTATGCGCCACGCACGCATGGTGGTGGGACCGCCGCCGTAGAAACTCTTCTCGTAAGGCATGGAGATGGAGTTGCCGTAAGGTATGCCGATACCTCCCGAAAGGCGTACCACAAAGCAGTTGCGGGGTGTGAGGTAGAAATAGCGTTTCCAATCGAAATCCAACCGCACGTACTGCGAGAAAGGTATGTCGAAGATATGGTAAATGCCTGAGCTGTCGGGAGTTTGGTTGGAGAGGTTATAGATACCGTAAAGGAGGTTGCCGGCCGTCTCCACTCCCAACGAGAGGTACGAGAAATTGGTCTTGGCGTTGATCGACTGTGTGCTGTACACGTAGTTGTAACGCATGTCGAAGATAAGGTGGTCGCTGTACTGGTATTTCAGACGCAGGTCGTTGAGGTTCTCGATGCGGTGGCGGAAACTCTCGTCCTGATTGAAGAACTTGACCAAGGTGAACTCCACCGGCAGGAACTGATGCCGTGTGGTGCGGCTGCGCAGCCATGTGTAACCGAAGGAGGTGTTACCTATAAGTCGTTCGAAATAAGTGCGGTACTGATAGTTGATACCAGCGCTGAACAAGGTGTGCGGACGTGTGTTGCCCGACGAGAGCTGTCGCGAGAAAGGCGCGAGGAACTTGGGTATGTCGAGCGACATATCCAGCCCCGACTCGAAGGTGGAGAAAAGGTCGTAGAAATCGTCCTTGTTGTTGAAAATGGCAAACTTGGAAAGCTCCAAGGCAAGGGTGGTTTTCACGTTGAAAATCTCGGCGCCGCCGAACACGTTCTTGTTCTGGTATCCCAAACCCAGCTCCAGACCGAAATTGCCCGTATTCGAGGTGTTCTGCGTGTTGAGCGGCGAGGTGTTGTTAAGCTCCAGCGACAGCGACATGGAGCGGCGCATGGCGTTCATCAGACGGATACGCAGGTCAAGGTAGCCGGCGGTGTCGGAATAACGCTGGGCAGGCACAAACTCCATATCCACGAACTTGAAATTGCGCAACGCCCACAGCTGTGTATATGTACGCTCCATAGAGAGATGGCGGTACAGCCCACCCGGATACATCGTAAGCGTTTGGCACACCGTTTCGGGACGCACACGCATCTTTTTGTCGGTAACGAAATGATAGGTCACGTCATTGTTACGCACCGTAGTTTGATAATGCACGGTGTCGCTGTGCAACGAATCCACAGGCATAAGTGTCTCCAAATCAGGATAGATATACACATTGTTGATGTAGTATCGTGCCAGCGGCGGCACCTTCGACGAGGTGTCGTAGGCAAGGTCGCGGATGGCCATGCGAACGTTCATCTTGCGTCCACCTATATTAGTGTCTATCAGGAAGTTGATATTCTCTTTCACTGCAGTAAAATAGCCTCTGTTGCGCAGACGTGTCGACACTCTTTCGCGGTAAGCGGCAAGCACCTCCTGATCGTAATAGCTGCCGGGCTTTATGTCCGACTGCTCTATCCACTGTGCGGTGAGATTTTTGATGCGCTCGCTGGTGCGGCACACCGTCCCCACCTCGTTGATGACATAGCGCGGCTGTGGCTTAATCTTGTAAGTAACGCTGATGCGGTTGTTTTTCACCACCTGAGTGTCGTAAACCACCTGCGAGCCGAAACAGCCTTTGGATTCGAGCAGGAGCTGAATCTGACGTGTGGAACGCTCGGCAAGTTCCTGACTGTAGATAACCGGCGCCTCGCCCTGACGGCGGATGGTGCGGTTTATCCAGTTGCTGTCGGTAGGACTCGAAAGGCAGTAGATGCGCATTGCCACAGGGACGCCCAAAAGTTTGGCGTTTGGCGTCTGCCGGATGTAGCTTTTGACGCCCGAAATAGCCTGCTGCACACCTTTGGCCTCCTCCTTGTCCAAATCGGAATAATCGATTTCGACATTGTTTTTGGTGAGCAGGTACTCGCCCTGGGGGATAAACTTGTCCACGCCACAGGAACAGAAAGCGACCACCGCCACGACAAACACCGTGGCGACGAGGCAAATCCGTTTTGTGGTTGACAAATTCATCTTTTTCTATTTCAGATAGTTAGACACCGTTTCAAAAATCTTTTCCGCCGAGCCGATGTTGGCCTGTGTATATTGCCGACAGATGTCGGAAGTCTCTTTCCATAACTCATTGTCGCTCAGCCAATTATTCACTATATAAGAGAAACCGTTGGCGGAGAACACAACGGCTCCACCGCCCAGCGCGATTATATCCTTGGCTTCCTGAAACTTGGAGTGGTTGGGACCGAAACAGACGGGAGTGCCGTACACCACCGCCTCGAGAATATTGTGTATGCCTTTGCCGAAACCGCCGCCTATATAGGCTATGTGCGAATAGCGGTAGAGACTCGACAGCATTCCCATCGTATTGACAATCAAAACTTTGACGTCGGAAAAATCTGTCTCGGACGTAGCTTCGGTATAGCAGACGGCCATCTTGCCGAAAAGTCTTTTTATCTGACTCACATGGCTTTCGTCGATTTCGTGGGGGGCCACAATCAGCTTCACGTCGTGAGGCGTGGTGGCGATGAACTGCTGCAGTATCTGTTCGTCGGGAGGCCACGAGCTGCCCGCCATCACCACGGGCTTGCCGTTTATGAAACGCTCCACAATGTCGTCGCTCTTGGCTGTAGAGGCAATCTTTGCCACACGGTCGAAACGGGTGTCGCCAGTTATAGTAACATTTTCAAAGCCAATACTTTGCAACAAAGTCTTGGATTCCTCGTTCTGCACAAAGAAATGAGTGAATGTGCCGAGCTGACGGCGGAACCAGAGTCCGTACCACTTGAAGAAATACTGCGAGGGACGGAAGATAGTGGAAAAAATGAAGGTCGGGACGTTGCGTTTATTCAGTTCCGAAAGGAAATTGAACCAGAAGTCGTATTTCACGAAAAGTGCCACCTGCGGCTTGACGATGTCGAGGAAACGGCGGGCGTTGCGCGGGGTGTCGAGGGGCATATACAGCACAGCGTCGGCGAGGTCGTAGTTCTTGCGTATCTCGTAGCCAGAAGGCGAAAAGAAAGTTACCACAATCTTATGGCTAGGGAACTGGCTGTGTATCAGTTCTATAACAGGACGTGCCTGCTCAAATTCCCCCATCGACGAGGCGTGTACCCATACGCACGGACGTCGGTCGTCGGGAATAAGCTGCCGCATACGCCCGAACTGCTGTCGGCGGCCACGCACCCACAGCCTCGCCTTGCCGTTGAACAGCGAAGCCACCTTGATGCCGAAGCCGTAGATGAAGATGCCTAAAGTGTAGAGTGTTCGCATTGCCGAAGGTCAGAAATAGTAGTATTCTTGCGTTTTTTTGCCAGTGAGCGGGAACATCCACACCAGTTTCAGCATATAGATGGGCGTGAAATAGCGGTTGTCGTCCTTACCGCTGATACCCATGTAGTTATCTATCACATAGTCGCGTGTGGAGCGGGTGAAATGCTGCTGCATCTCGAAAGAGAGGACGAAGTTGAAATAGGTGCGGCTGTTGCTCATAAACCAGTAGCCGAG
>JAEENM010000084.1 GCA_016283745.1 Bacteroidales bacterium
CACGGTGTGCCTCCCCGCCCCTTGGGCAATAGTGGCCACGACAAACGACAATATGAATAACGTATATTTTATTTTGCTCATAATCAAAAAGTTAAATCAGTCTTTCGGTGCAAAAATCTGCATCATACAGCTCTTGCAGTCGAATTTCAGCTGGTAACGCCGTCCGTTGTTCTCAAGGGTCAAGTCGTTGCGGAAATCGGGCTTCACCTGATGCCGCACCAGACACTGTCCCAGCTCGTAACGGATGCAATATTTCGTTGTCATCAAAGGCTTTCCGGCATAGTCGAAGGTTTTCTCCAAACCGAACTCCGCAGTCTGCGCCCCGTGCCTTTGATAGAACTCCAACGCCTTGTGGTTGAGGATGTTCTCACGAAAATCGGCTCTATCCTTGAAATATGGCACGTCGTTTTTCTCAAACGGTGCATCGGCGGGACGGAAATGCCCCAAACGCTTTTGCTGAAGCTCTTCCAGACACCTGCGGCGCAGTCCGTTGAGCACCGAGGCTGGTATGAAATATTGTACTGTGCATTGATTTTCAACGCCATCCCCCCTGAATACCGTGTCGCCCGACTTGGAGAGCTGGGTTTCGATAGTCTGCCGGGCCTTTTCGGGATTGAGTGCTGACTGCTTTTCACAATCTTCTGTCACGCAAGTCGTTACACCATCCTCATCGGTAGCTTGCAGGGCGAAACCGCTGTCGGTGTCGGAAAAGACAAGCTTCACCCCCACCCTGCGCAGCGCAGATTTTTCGGACTGCAGCAGTTTTTCGAAAGCGAAGTCGTTGTTGCGGTACAGCTCGGTGCCGGGCACAATCTCGTCGGGCATATTGTTGGGATAGACTTTGTTGCCAATCACACGGTTCACCGAAAAGCCTTGCAGAGCACCGCTGATACCGAAGAAACAGAGTCCGTCGCCGGCGGTTACGGGCAGCTCGGTCTTGCACACAAGGGCGTTGCGGTCGGCTTTCAGCACCTTGCCGATGCGTTTGCCGATGGATTTCTGCGTGGTGAGCGACGCCATGGGCTGACGGTCGCGCAAAAAATAGTCGGTAAAACCGCGGTTGAAAGTGCGTTCCACGTCGGGCTCGAACAAAAACACGCATTGTCCCGACGAGGCTTTCTGCCAGCTTTGTTTCTGCAACAGAATATCGTCCAACAACTTACGATAGTAAGCCGTTACGTTTTTTACATAACACAAGTCCTTCAGGCGCCCTTCGATTTTCAGCGAAGTGATGCCCATCTCCAGATATTTCCGCAGGTGCTGCGAGGCGTTGAAATCCTTTAGCGACATCAGATGACGGTCGGACATAAGGAGCTTGTTTTCAGCGTTGTAGAGGTTGTACGACGAGCGGCAGGGCTGCGAGCACACGCCACGGTTGCCGCTGCGGCCGTTGATGTACTGACTCATATAACATTGTCCACTAAGACACACGCACAGAGCGCCTTGCACAAAACATTCCAGCTCGGCGGTGGTGTTGGCACGTATCTCGGCAATCTGCTCCAACGACAGCTCACGGGCAAGGATTATCCGTCTAAAGCCCACTTTGTCAAGGAATTGGATACGTTCCAACGAGTAGTTGTTCATCTGAGTGCTGGCGTGCAGTGCGATGGGCGGCAGGTCGGTCTCCAGAAGTCCGGGGTCCTGAACGATAACTGCGTCAACGCCAATGTTATAGAACTGACGGATGAGTTCTACGGCCTGCTCCAGCTCGTCGTCGAAAAGCGAGGTGTTGAGTGCCACATGCACCTTGGCGGCGTAGAGGTGGGCATAGTTGACAAGTGCCTCGATGTCGGCTAGCGAATTGCCCGCCGAAGCCCTTGCACCAAAGGCCGGAGCACCGATATACACGGCATCAGCACCATGGTTTATGGCCTCTTTGCCAAACTGCAGATTTTTGGCCGGAGCCAGCAGCTCGATACGTTGTGTTTTGGTTCGGGACATTATTTTTTGAAAAAACGCTCAAGGTTGGTGGAAACGGAGATGGTGTTCGGAGCCTGACCGAGATGGTAGTTGTTGCGCGCATAGCCGATATTGATGCGTTTCACACGCAGTCCCACGCCATACGAAAAACCGCTCATATTGGTGATGTCGGCGGTCTGCATCTCCTTGCTCTGACGGTAGCTGTAGCCCAGCCAGATATTGAAAACGTTGCCCGGACAGAACTCCACGGCCACGTCGAAATGGCGGAACAGGTTGTCGATGAAGCCTTTAAAAGCTTTCTCGTCGGTGCGTTCGCCGGTGAAGGGGTCAACGGTGTAGGTCGGGTTGAGGGTGTCGCTGTAGCGAAGATTCCAGCGTTGCAACTCGTTGGCCGACAGATAGAAACGGAACGGCGCTTTTTGCAGTTTGTACGACAATGCCGCCGACAGCTCGAAAGGCAGTCTCTCGCGCTTGCCGCCGAACGTCACAATCTGTGCGCCGACATTTCGCGCCATCAGAGTGGAGGCGAACGACTTGGAGTTGTTCACATACGAGCCCGCAATGTCGAACGACAATGCCAGAGCCGTGTAGTAGTCGTATTGCGAAAGCACCGGACGGAAATTCACACCGATGGAGAAATTGGAATCCAGCGCCCTGCCCCACCCGATGTGGAACACGTAGTCTGCGGCGTGGAAAGTGCCGTCCTCCACCTCAGCCTCGTCGTAGCGGGTGAATTTGCCGTAATTGACATACTGCATACCAAACACATAACTGCCGAACTTTTCGAAAGTGCGACCGTATGCCACCGAGCCGTAGTTGGTACCCGCGAAATGGTTTATGAAATTGATGCTGAGGGCGTTGTGCAGACTTACGTTGATAAACGACGGATTGCCGAAAGCCACATTTATATCGTTGTCGGCCACGGGCAGGTAGTTGAAACCGATGCCCGCCACACGCGCGTTGGGTGCGAGGTTAAGCGCCGAAAGCACGGTGTTGCCCGCTATCTGGGCCGTCGCCGTGTTCGATGCCAAAATGGCCATTAATATAAATAGGTATAGTCTTTTCAAAAAAACGCGTTTTAATATTGGTGAAACGTCGTTTTTTCGTTTTTATTATTTGATGGGAAAAATTTTCACTCATTCGATACCAGTCGAACAGGAAAACCATAGCACCTAAGATAGCAGTTTGCCATCTCCAACACCTCATCATAGTAACAGAAAGCATAGGCGTTTTTCGAATCACATTGGGCACTGGTCCAATAGCCTGTAAAGAAACCTTTACCGTACAAATGTCCGTCGCAATAGCGGTATCCGAGAGCTGGCAGATAAATGGAATTACCGTTACCCCCGCTTACCAAGCAGCCGCCGCCCATCCACGACCAATCGCAGTAGGTATTCAGTTCAGCCCACTGCTCCTTGCTAGGCAATTGTTGACCGAAATTTTTCACGGCTTCATCATAAGTGAAGAATTTGCTGCTGTCGTTGGAATTGGTCTCGTTGACGTTTTTCCACAATGTGCCGCTCGGCAACCCCAAATCGACAAATTGCTGGGCGTTGGCTGCCAGTGCGAAAAAGCACAGAATTACGAATACAAGCAGTTTTTTCATCGGTAAAACATCATTAATTCGTTTTGCAAAAATACGATTTTCTTTTAAATAAATGAAAAAAGTGTGTTTTCCGAATCACAAAAAAAGCGGATGTCCGTTGGGGACACCCGCATTCTTTGTTTTATGGAACTTGAAATGTTATTTCTTAACAACTTTTCTCATTGCCACACCGTTGTCGGTAACCACGCGGAACACATAAACTCCGCTGCTCAGGTTCTCGATGTTGATGGTCTTGGCGTCGTTCACTTTCATCACGGTTGTGCCGTTCATGTCGATAACATCAACATAGCGAACGCCGTCGGCCATGATTGTTACATTGTCTGTGGCAGGGTTGGGATACACGCTAATTTCGTTGTCCGAAGCCAAGCTGATCCCGTTGGGACTTGAATATACATTTATCATCCAACTGTAGTTCAAACCATTACTTACATCAGGAAGATGTTTCCATGTTGTCCCGTCGGAAGAGATCCAGTTACTGTTGGAATTACCTGAGAAGGAACAAGCGGAAATTGGATATGTGGCAGTTGCACTCATTACAATCCACAGTGTCTTTGTTGCGTCAACAGTAACGGGGTTAGACAGATTGAAACTCTTGTATCCGTTGCCCATCGAAGAGGTCACGTTCAGCGAAGTGGATCCCAACTCTGTTTGAGGCGCCGTTGCCGAGCCGCTATACACTTTCATTGTGTAAGTGGCTGAATATTGGGAGTTCACATAATATTCCACATGATGTACTTGCGGGAAATTGGCAAGATACTCTGGAGGAAACGAAACTGCCCAATGGCGTGCAGCCGATTGGCTGCTGCCGATATTGGTTCCATAAGAAGCACCGTAGGAATAAGAAATCACATTGGCGGGAAGGCTACGTGAGATAACTACCAATGTGTCGTGGTCATCGCCGTTTGCGTTGGACACGGTAAGATAAACACGGTGTGTGCCATCATTGCCAAATGTGGTAGTAACACTATCTCCTGTTGCTGTGGATGGATTGCCACCGCTAAATGTCCAACTAATTGTCACCGGATCCACTGTGTTTACAAGAGCTTTCAAAGTAACGGGCATTCCTGTAATAGCTGCAGAGCCACCGTCAATCTTGCACTGTGGAGCGCTACCGGGACGAGGAGCGCTGTTGGCTATAGAGCGAATGTTGCTGATTGACTGGGAAACTTGCTGATAGCTAAAATATCCCGACAAATTGATATACTGGCCATAAGGGGTTATGAGCATAAGTGTGGGGACCGAACCCGTGTACAACCGGGCGCAGGTGCTAAGACAGCTGCGGTTGGCGTCATCATCGATGATGGGATAAGTGATGCTGTCGCCGTTGGCATTATGTGTCCAGTCTCCTTGTGTACTTGAGGCGTAGCCGCTGCCGCCTCTGGGTCCGAAAATCTGCTGGGTGGTGTTTGAACTTTCAATCTCAACCCATATCACCTGGAAATCCTGCAAAGCGTTGATTTGCTCCAGCATTCCCGAAGTGTGCAGATTCCAGCAAGGACCGCACCAAGTGCAGGAATAGTCGATAACGACAAACTTGCCCGAATCGAGGAAATCCTGAAGTCTTACGGTGTTGCCGTAAACATCGGTAGCTACGAACGGAGTTCCAATATTGTACCACTGTCTTGTGAAAGTACGTGAACTTTTGGCACTTAGGTCGATAAACTCGTCACCGCCTGCCGAAGTGGTGAACTGTGCCATTGCAGCTGTGCCTATAGCCAATGCTGCAATAATAGCTAATAATCTTTTTTTCATATGATCTGAAATTTAATTATGTGTTTTTTAAATTATCTTAATATATATTGTTAAGAACGTGCAAATATACTTCTTTTTTTTCTGATTTGCAAAAAAAAATAGCAACGTGTATTTAACATACTAATTGACAAGTGTTTAACTAACAAATCTTATCTATCCAAAATACAATACAATAAAATCTAGAACAGTGATTTATAGTTTTTTTAATGCTTTATTTTGTTTTACGAAATAAAGCATGCAATAAAAATACTTGCAATTCGTTTTTTTTTCGTAACTTTGCATTTCGAAACATAAAACAGATTATAAACCATAAAACATAGACAATCATGAAAAAAACAAATCTATTTTTGGCCCTGTTGCTAAGCATTTCGGCAATGGTTTTCGCACAGGAAAACAACAATGTTTGGGAACCCCACGGATACCAAGGTTTCCTTGAGATGAACTCCGGTTTCCAAGTGGTGAACAAAGGAAATGCCACCACAGGCGTCTCCACCACCCACGGTTTCTATTTCAACAACCACACATACGTTGGCATAGGCTTTGGAATGGATTTCTGCGACATTCGTGGCAATAATTCCAGCGACATTATTATCCCCTTCTTTGCAAACGTCAACTACTTGTTTTCAAACAAAACCAACGTTTCGCCCATTGTAAAGATGCGTCTTGGCTCGTATGTCGGCAGCTACCACGGCACCTACGGCGACCTCGGCATCGGAGTGCGTTTCGGTTCTAGAAGGGATTTCGCTGTTACAGTGATGCTTACAGGCACCTTCTACTCCAATCTCAAGGACGAACGCTACTATTACGACGAAGCCACGAACACCTACAACACCAAGGATAACGTGAACATCTCAACCGTGTCGTTGCGCTTCGGCATCGAATGGTAATAAATTCGTTTTTCGATGATATAGAAAAGGTTCCACCGAGGGAACCTTTTTTTTATTTATTTTAAAAAAAAACACTTGATTGCATATCCCACACAATAAAAACAGTTGTTTCTCGTTTTTTTTCGTAACTTTGTATTTCAAATCAAAACAAATAGAATATTCACAAAAAAACGACCATAACATGAAAAAAACAAGTCTTTTCATCGCCTTATTGCTGACGGTGTCGGCAATTGCTTTTGCACAAGAAAATAAGAATGTGTGGATGCCTCACGGCTACCAAGGTTTTCTGGAGATGAACTCCGGATTCCAAGTGGCCAACGACGGCTATTCCACCACAGGCGTCTCCACCACCCACGGCTTCTATTTCAACGGCCACACATACGTCGGCATAGGCATGGGACTGGATTTCTGTGACATCTACGGCGACAATTCCAGCGATGTGATTATACCTTTCTTTGCCAATGTCAACTATCTGTTTTTGAACAACAAGAACATTTCTCCCGTTGTAAAAATGCGTCTGGGCTCATACGTGGGCGACTACCACGGCACCTACGGCGACCTCGGTTTTGGAGTACGTTTCGGTTCACGAAGGGATTTCGCCGTAACAGTGATGGTAACAGGCACATTCTATTCCAAACTGAAAAATCCCGAATACTATTACTACGGCGAAGAAGTGCCCGCCGAAAATCGTGAGCACAACATTTCTACAGTATCGCTGCGCTTCGGCATCGAATGGTAGGAAATTCGTTTAAAAAAATTAGAAAGGTTCCTTCGGGAGCCTTTTTTTATGCCCTACCGCAAAAATATCGCTGAAAAGATGCTTTAATAATACTTTTTTCCGAAAACTGACGTTATATCATTTTCGCAACTATCCAAAACTTGACAAAGAACGTTTTAAAATATTGTATCACAGTGCTTTTGCTACTTATTGCAGGTAGCAACGGCCTTTTTGCACAAAAACGCACCGTCTCCGGCACCGTCACCGACCACGACGGCAAGCCCATGGAACTGGTGACAGTGAGTGTGATAAACAGCAGCAAACCAATCGGTTGCGTCACCGACAGCAAAGGCTACTATAAGATACAGACCGACCTACAAAAATTCACACTACGGTTCTCCTTCACGGGATACGAGACGCAGGACATCGAGGTGGTTTACAGAAGCGACGAGCTGTCGAAAACCGTCAACTGCCAGATGAAACCCTCGTCGCAGACGCTTAACACCGTCACCGTCCGCGAGGAGCGCAGCCGCGAGACTTCTTTCACCCCCGTTAAAATCGACAAACTCGACGAGGTGGTGGGACCCGTGAAAACGGTGGAGAGCCTTATCAAAACCCTTGCCGACGTCAGCTCCAACAACGAGATGAGCTCGCAGTACTCGGTGCGCGGCGGCAGCTTCGACGAAAACCTCGTGTATATCAACGACGTGGAGATCTACCGTCCTTTCCTTATCCGTTCGGGACAGCAGGAAGGTCTTAGCATCATAAATCCCGACATGGTGAGCAACATACTGTTCTCTCCCGGCGGTTTCGACGCCAAATACGGCGACAAAATGTCGTCGGTGCTCGACATCACCTACCGCCGCCCCGTGGATAAACTGGCCGGACAGGCTTCTATAAGCATGTTGGGCGGCTCGGCACATGTGGAAAGTGCTGTGAACGACCGCTTTACCGTAACCCTTGGCTTCCGTCGCCATTCCAACAAATACATTCTCAAATCGCTCGACACTGAAGGGGCCTACACCTCGGCCTACACTGATTTCCAGACAATTCTGAACTACGACATCAGCAAAAAACTCTCGGTGTCGTTTCTCGGCATCTACTCCAAAAACCGTTACGGCATCGTTCCCGAAACACAGACCACCAACTTCGGCAACTTCTTCGAATCCATGCAGTTGCGAGTATATTTCGACGGACAGGAAATAGACCAGTACCGCACTCTTTTGGGTGCTGTAACGCTCGACTACCGTCCCACCGACAAGCTGTCGTTCAAATGGATAACTTCGGCGTACAACAACAACGAGAGCGAGGTTTACGATGTGCAGGGACAGTACTGGCTTTACGAACTCAACGTGGGCTCCGCCATCGGAGAAAACGAACTTTTCGACCGCGGCATCGGCACCTACCTCGAACACGCCCGCAATTTCCTCACCACCAACGTGGCAAACACCGAAATCAAAGGCACCTACCTCGTTTCTAGAGGTCGCTGGGATTTCGGCGCCAAAGCGCAATACGAGGGCATCACCGACCGCATTCGCGAGTGGATGCTTATCGACTCCGCCGACTACACCATCCCCAACACACCCGACATTCCCGGCGATTCCGCAAACCAGCCACACTCGCCTATGCTCCAAAATTTCGCCCATTCGCAAAACGAACTCAACAACGGACGTCTGTCGGCATACGCGCAACGCAGCTGGGATTTCCGTATCGGAGAAAACAAACTGTCGCTGCTGGCAGGCGTCCGAGGACAATACTGGAGCTACAACGACGAATTTTTCGCCAGTCCGCGCCTCAGCCTCAACTACAAGCCCAACTGGAAACAGGACATGCTTTTCCGCCTTGCCGGTGGTATGTACAACCAGTCGCCCTTCTACCGCGAATACCGCCGTCCCGACGGCAGTCTAAACCCCGACATCAAATCGCAGAAATCGTATCAGGTAAGCGGCACCCTCGACTGGAACCTGCGGCTGTGGGACAAGCCTTTCAAATTCACCGCCGACATCTATTATAAGTACATAACCGACCTCATTCCCTACCAGATCGACAACCTACGCATACGCTATCTGGCCAACAACGACGCCGTGGGCTACGCCACTGGTATCAGCCTGCGCCTCAACGGCGAATTTGTGGAAGGCATCGAGTCGTGGGCAAGCCTATCGCTGATGCAGACACAGGAAAAGCTGTTCGACAACGAGACACAGACATGGGGCGGATGGCAAGCTCGTCCCACCGACCAACGCCTTTCGTTCAAACTCTTTTTCCAAGACTACCTGCCAAGCCTGCCGTGGTGGCAGATGAGCCTCAATTTCGTGTATGGAACGGGATTCCCCTTCACCAAACCCTTCCAGACCGACTTCAGCGTAACACACCGTCTGCCCTCCTATTTCCGTGTGGACTGGGGCAACTCTGTGCATCTGAAAAAGATAGGCAAGCTAAAAAATGCCAAATGGCTGCAAAAGATTGACGATGTGGTGATTAGTGTTGACGTTTTTAACCTGTTCAACTACAAAAACGTCGTATCCTACCTTTGGGTTGCCGACTACGACAACAAATACTATGGCGTGCCTAACTACCTCACCGCCCGACAGATAAACGCAAAACTAACAGTTATTTTCTAAACGATATGGACAATCCCGACCGCAGACAGAATCCCGTCTCAAGCCAAATCAGTGCCAAAGACATTGATATAGAGGCGTTAAGACCTACCACACACTACCTCAGCAACGGTATTCCTCTCGACGTATTCACCTCCGATGCCGTGGAAATCATGCGTCTGGACGTGGTTTTCGAGGCCGGCAAAGCCTACACCGACAACCCGCTTACGGCAATTGCCGCCATGGCCCTCGTTACCGAAGGCACAACCGAGCACTCGGCCAAAGAAATTGCCAATTTTCTGAATTTCAGAGGAATAACCATAGAACGCTCTCTCGACAGTCTCAACACCGGTTTTACTATCTATCTACAAAACAAATACTTGGACGAGTTTCTGCCACTGCTGAAGGAGATTTTCATCTGCCCCACTTTCCCAAAAGAGGAGTTCGACATTTACTTGAACAAAAAACGGCAAGAGTTTGAAAAACAGCAACAAAAAACTTCCTATATTGCTTCGGTAAACTGCATAAAAGAGCTGTTCGGCAACGAAGGTCCGTTTAGCAAATATCTCTCGGCCGACGATTTCGACAACATCACCGTCGACGACGTACGGGCTTTCCACAAACAGTTCTACAGCTGGGACAACTGCAGGATTTTCCTCGCCGGCAACATCACATCGGACAACATCGAATCCATCAACCGCACCTTCGGCGACATTGTTTTCGACAAAACGCCCCCCCCCATCGAGCCGAAATCACCTACAATTCAGTCCGTTATCAAAAGTATCAATATGCCTGCGGCGGTGCAGACATCCATACGCATCGGCAAAATAATCGACCTGCCGTGGAATTCGATGGAATTCGCCAAACTAATGGTTGCCAACAACTTGCTGGGCGGATATTTCGGCTCACGCCTGATGATGAACGTGCGCGAGGACAAAGGTTACTGCTACGGAATTTTTTCCTCCATGCAGGTAGAACGCAACGCCATCTACATGGTTATTTCCACCGAAGTGGGAACCGATGTTACGCAAGCAGCTGTGAATGAGATTTATAACGAGATACGGCGACTGCAGTCCGAGCCCGTGCCCGACGACGAGCTGCAACGCACCAAGAGTTTTATGATAGGCGATTTTATGCGCAGTGTGGACGGCGTTTACGAACTACTCGAACGGCAACGCACGTTTTTTGCCTCGCACAGCAACGACTCTTTCACAAAAAACTACCTCAACGCCATCGAAAGCACTACTGCAGAGGAGATTATGGCGCTGGCGACGAAATACTTCAAAACCGACGAGTTTGTACAGATTACCGTCGGAAATATTTAAACCACTATAAACCAAATTATTATGTTGAACATCTTTTCAAAAAAACCGTCCTTCGAAAAGGACACCATCCGTCTGAAAAACGGCAAAGATTTGACAATCACCTTTTTGCGTCACGCCTCCCTCCTATTCGAATACGACGGCAAGGTCATCTACTCCGACCCTGTGGCGGAGTTCGAAGGGTTCCGTATCGATTTCGAGAAACTGCCCCAAGCCGACCTCATCCTCGTCTCACACGACCACTACGACCACCTCGACTGCGATGTTATCGACACCCTGTGGCGTGACGGCACAGTGATTGTATGCAACGAAGTTTCCAAACAGCAGCTCGCCGACGCCATCGTTATGCACAACGGCGACAGCATCAGCCTGTTCGACGGGGAAATCACTGTGGAAGCCGTGCCGGCATACAATATCACCGAAGGTCATCTGCAGTTCCACCCCAAGGACAGGGACAACGGCTACATCATAACCATCGGAGGCACAAGAATTTACATAGCCGGCGACACCGAGGACACCACCGAAGCCTACGCAATCAAGGATATCGACATCGCTTTTCTGCCTGTAAACCAGCCCTATACAATGACGTTGCAACAGGCCGCCAACCTCGCCCGTGCCATCGCCCCAGCTATCCTCTACCCCTACCACTACACCGATACTGATATAGTCCAGTTGTCCAACCTGTTGAGCGACACAAACATAGAAGTCAGATTGCGGAAAATGCCGTAATCAGTTTGCAGTTTTGAGTTGGAAGTTTGGAGTTTTGAGTTTCCCCGTAGGGGTTTCCTCTTAATAACAAAGACAACAACACACAAGATTATTCCCCGTAGGGGATTTCTCTTAATAACAAAGACATAATACACGAAAAAAGTCTTCCTCGTAGGGATTCCTCTTAATTACCACCAAGTTCTCACTCGCAGTTTTCCTGAATGTCGTCGAACCATTCCAAAAGATATTCGGCATAGTCCTGCTTTTTGCCACAGGGGACAACCACTTTGGTTGCAACAGCGTCGGGGATATATTGCTTGCTATTTCCATTCCCCAACGACACCGATACCCCTTCGGATGACGGGGGCAAATAAAATGCATATAAACCTAATGCTGGCGGTTTGGGACTTTTGAACTCTAAACGCTCCAACTTTTTGCAACTACCCATAAAAGCCATATCATTCACAATTTCAACGGATTTTCCCAAGGTTATGGAAACAAGGCTTTCGCAAGAGCCAAACGCAGATTCTCCAATTACTTTCACCGAATCGCCGATAGTTATTTCCGGCAGAGACTTACATACAGCAAATGCATTCATTCCTATCTCCTTCAATGAATTCGGCAACACCACCAACTTGAGATTTTCACAAAACATAAACGACTCTTCTCCGACTCTTTCCAACGATTGTCCCAACGAAATCCTTACCAAAGTACTACAATTTCTAAACGCTTTATTTTCGATGACTGTAACAGTATTCGGCAAATCGATAAAGGTTATCTTGCTAAATAAAAATGCGCTGTTGCCGATAGTTTTCAGCTTGTCCGGCAGAATACATGTGGGATCATTTCTGCCAATAGGATAAGCCACAATGGTATCCATCCGCTTAGTGTACAAAACGCCGATGGAGGAAGTGTAACGTTTATTTTTGTAATCTACATCAAAATCCATAAGTGAGGTGCAGCAGCCGAAAGCACAATCCCCTATGTTTCTTACGTTTTTCGGGATATTTATCTTGGAAAGCGAAGTACAATACAAAAATGCGCTGTCGCCAATGCTCCGCAATTTGTCGTGAAATTTGACATTTGTTAGTTTCTCACAACCGCAAAAAGCATAATTGCCTATGGCAACGACTTTATAAGGAGTGTAAAAAGTTCCTTCCCTACCGGCGGGACACAGCACTAGAGTATCCAACTTTGCGGAATAAAGTACATTGTCCACCGCCTTGAAATGGGTGTTATTTTCCGACACCTCGATATGTGACAGGCTTTTGGCATTTTCGAAGGCGCAACTCCCTATTTCTGCCAACGAACTGCCAATCCACAACGTTTCAAGTTCATGACAACCTACAAAAGCCAACGGACCAATTGTTTTTAAGGAATTAGGCAGAGATAACGATTTCAGTCCTGAACAATGGATAAAAGCCATGGACTGTATTTCCACAACCGTATTAGGAATTACCACCGAAGTCAGGTCCTTTGAACCCGAAAACGCGCCCATGCCAATTGCGGTTACTTTGTATGTGATACCGTTGTATGTAACGGTTTCGGGGATAACAACTTCGCCAGAATACTTGTAGCTATTTGGCCATGCGGATGTTACTTCAACCGTGTATGGTGCTGTCTTTCTTGTAATATTGTAGTATATCGAGTTTACCTCGAAATCACTGGCAGAGACACATATCACCGTTTGCAGAAGGACTGAAAGCAATAGGATTCTTTTCATAATACGACTCAATTTCAATCAGTTGCCAAAAATGGCATGTCTCTTATTTTCCGTGTTTTACAAGGCGCACGCAAACTGCCGAGCATTTGGCCTCCTTGCTCACGCCAACATGTCCTTCGGCAAGGAACAGACGTTCAACACCGTCGCCGTTGGGGGTAACGGACCAGTAGTAGCCTTCGAGATTGGCGTTTTTCACACTGCCGTCGCAGTCACGTTTTCCGGTAAGAGGGAGAAATATCGAGTTGCCGTTGGGACCCGTAACACGGTAGCCGTCGCTGGTCCACACCCATTTGCAGAAACGCCACAGCTCCATAAACTGCTTGGCGGTGGGCAGATTGCCCTCGAAACGCGTAGTGGCGGCCTCGTAGTCGAAAAATCCGAACTCGTTTGTGGCTTTCCACTTGGTGCCGCTGGGCAATCCCATATCTACGTAAGCCTCGGCTCTGTTGCCGTCGGTGGCAGCGTTGGTGTTGCAATTAGGTGAAATCAAAGCCGTGCACAAAGAAAATGTAAGGCATACGGCGCAAAAAAACATTACTTTCTTCATTATTGTTATTTTTTATAAATATCTATTATACAATATTTTGTATAAACAAATATCAGTTTTACACTTTGCAAATTTACATAAAAAAAATGATTTTTCCCACAAAGACACATATTTTTTTGAGCAATAGTCATACTTACTCCCTATCCCACTGACACCTGACTACTGACCACTATCCCCTAACAACAAAAAAATGGCGGTTGCTTTCGCAGCCGCCACAAATCATTTTCACTAATTTTAAAAACTACTTTTATGCGTAGAGCTCTTCGAAAATCTTGCGCAGTTTGGGGCATTCGCGGAGTTCCTGCAGAGTGAATTCGGCGTGGCCTTTGGTGTAGCCGTTGCCCATAATCATGTTCACGTCGCTGCCGATACCTTCGGCGCCGAGACTTGCTTTGGTGAAGCTGGTGGCCATGGAGAAGAAGTAAACCACACCGTCGTCCTTGGTGATGAGGATGGCTGTCATTTCTTGGTCGGGAACATTGACGCAGTTGATGGTAACGTCGGCCATTTTGCCGTTGGTGAGACGTTCAACCATTTCGTAAACCTCAACGGGAGTCATTCCGGCTGCGCTCTCAACGATATCGCAGAAACCGAGGTCTTTGATACGCTGTGTGCTCTTGGGGCTGTTGGCAATACCGATAACCTTGCCGGTAACGCCTACACGTTTCTTGGCTTCGTAGCAGCAGAGCATACCGCTCTTTCCGCCGGCGCCGAGGATAACCACGGTCTCGCCGTAGTGGCACAGTTTTGCTGTCTGTGCGGGAGCACCAGCCACGTCCAAAGCGCTGAGGGCCAGCTTTTCGGGCATGTCGTTGGGGATCTTGGCGTAGATACCGCTCTCGAACAGGATGGCCTTACCTTTGATGTCCACTTGGTCAACGTCGGGACGGATGGCGAGGATTTCGTCGATGCGCAGAGGTGTGAGCGAGAGGGAAACCAGAGTAGCTATGCGGTCGCCTTCTTTGAGGTCGATTTTGCCTTTCAGAGCGTCGCCGATTTTCTCTACTTTACCCAGCAGCATGCCGCCCGAGCCGGTACGACGGTTGCGGTGTTTGCCCTGCAGCTCAACGTTGAGGAGCATCTCTTTCTTTATCTCTTCCATAACTTCGGCCTCGTCGTTGGGGTTCTTGGCCTGGGATTTGGCATAATTGTGAATATCGGTGAACGAAGCGGAATCGATGTTCAACGTCTGCACGTCGATCAGGATTTCGTTGTCGTAGATTTCGTCCATGTTGTTGTCAATCTTGTTTGCCGGTTGCGGCAGAACGCCCTTGGGCTCAATTACACGGTGTACACCGTATTTATTACCTTTTTTTTGCATTTTACTACGTATTTTACTGATTATTATTACTTTATTTTTTATTGTCTTAAACTAACGTTTTGCAAATATACGATTTTTTTTTATATTTTTGAAATGTGAGTAGAGAAAAAATTGTCTATTGTTTATTATTGAACTGATTAATTGTTGAATTTTAGCCGTCAGTAGTAAAGTAAGTTGTTAGTGGTAAAAAAGAGGGGCTTCGACAAGCTCAAGCACTGCGTTTGACACAAAAACGAAAAACAACAAAAACTGTAAACTATAGATCATAAAACACATATAATCTCTCAACTCTCTGCCATACAAAGCAAAGATTATGAGTCCCTGCCTCCGAACTTAAAAACAGAGGCCCGGAAAACCGCACCTCTGTTTATTTTTTTGTAAAATACTTTATTATTACTTATCCATAATAAGACGTTCGCAACCAATCAATTTTGGACGAGGCGAACGGATAGCCCCATGCACTTAAAAACATAATGTATGTGCGCTCCTCCGTACGAACTGCTGAGTAGGCGAAAAGCGTAGTCACGATCATAAGGAGAGGACGACCAATAGCTTCCGTAGTAGCCAACATAGCCCACAGATCCATCGCAATTGCGGTAACCCACAGCGGGCATAAAGATTGATTTACTGTTAGGCCCCACCACTTCGCAACCTTTTTTTGTGTCATTCCACGTCCATTGGCAACAGGATTTAAGCTCATCGAACTGTTCTTTAGTCGGAAGAGCAGAGCCGTATTTTTCCATTGCTTCATCATAGGTATAAAAGTCACACGTGTCGTTTGGCTTGGTTTCATTTACGTTTTTCCATTTTGTTCCGCTGGGCAAGCCCAAATCAACATACGAATCTGTGGGTTCTTCCGTCTCATCATCGTTCTTAGTGCAACTAAATATTGCAACGATTGAAAGTGCCGTTAGGCACATCATGCTAAAAAAGGACAACTTTTTCATTTTTGATTTTTTTTTGTTTGTAATATGGTTAATTATCTGTTTTCATGTCAAAAAGGATTGTCTGTAAAATATTGACTTTTGTACATGCCGTACATGCCACATTCAAGTTATAAATGCAACACTACAATTATTTTCAAAATTTGATTTTTGCAAATCACGCCTGGCTCTTGCAATCACTTGCAAGAGTAAAATATGGGGACAAACAGCAATAAGCGTTGTATTTATTTTCAAAATCAACATTTTGCCCGCATTGTGCATAGTGGGGGGGGGGGTAAAATACTGATATTTAATAAGTTACAGTAAAAGTCATTGCGGCAACTCTTTAAAATTGTTCTAATTATCTGTTTTTCAGTAGTCAGCATATATCAGTATTATAGTATTGATTTTGCAAATATACGATTTTTTTTTCAATTTCGGATTTCGGAACCATTTTTTGGGGAAAACAATCAAAAATATCAAGCCATGAACCACATAAATCACAGTTATCCAACACATTAACATTATGACTAAAAAAAGACGCACATCGTGCGTCTTAATATCTCATTTTTCCAACTTGGGCGAAAAATTTTTTGCCCTACCAACCACTGACAACTGACCTCTGACATCTGGCCTCTGACAACTATCGTTTTATAAACTTCCTTGTAAACATTCCGCGGGCGGTTTCCACATTAATGTAATACGAGCCTGAGGGGAGTTTCTGCACGTCGATGTTGTAGATTCGGCCGTTGACACCGGGGTATGAATTAATCAACTGTCCGTCAACGTTATACAAATCTATTTTGTACATATATGTGCCCGACACAGTGAGCTCGTTCTCCACGGGATTGGGGTAAAGGTTGATGTCGCGGTTGTAGATAACATCGGTATCGAAGTCCTTGCCGGTGTCCTTGCCAACATAGTCGGCGGGATTGGTGCCTTTGGGCATAAACTTTGTGGTGAGGTTGTAGGTGGCGTTGTAACGTGCTTTGAACCTGTAGGTTATGCTGCTGCTGTCCTTGGAGCAGGCAAAGGTGTAGCCGGGGTTGGGACGAGCCACTATAACCACTTCGTCGCCGGGTGAGTAGCGTCCCGCACCTGTCACGGTGCCAGCGCCTTTGGGCGTTATCTCCACGTTCACCACACAGCCAGTATATGCGAAATGGGCTTTGATTTCGGCATCTTTGTCCACAGTAATGGTGCGGGGATTCTCGGAAGATCCGTCGCTCCAGTGCGAGAAACGGTAGTTGCGCTGCGGAAAGGCAGTAATGACTGTGGTCTGCGACTGGGCATAATACCCGCCGCCCTCCACGCTGCCCTGCGTGGCGTCGGCACTGGTCACCACAAGGTTGTACCTCTTGTTGGGGGAGTTCTGCGCCGTGACGCTCGCACTAGCCATCAGCAACGCCAAAACTGCAAACATTATCCTTATTTTCGACATACGGCAATTCTATTAATTTGTTTTGCAAAAATACGACTTTATTTTGAATTTAGTACATCTTTGGCAAAAAATCTTTTTCTGTCACGCAATTTCATAATAATAAATAATGTATAAAATATGTTTTTTCCTCAATTAACATTCACAAATCCAACGACATTCGATTATTGGATAAAAAGGTGTCGTTGATAACGTTTTTTTGCGTATATTTGCAAAAGGGGCGTTTCTTCCGTCTCCGAAACAACTTCGTATCATTCAACGCATTAGCACAATGAACAACACCAAAGTGGACATCATGGTTTCTACCGCCGACGACCAGTTTTCGGCCAAAACCGCTTTCAACCTTATTCAAATCCTCAACGAGATGGGTATCGAAACCAACTACCCTCTGCAACAGACCTCGTGCGGCAAGGAGCTGTACGAAACCGGTGACTACAACGGGGCTAAAGAGTTGGGCGAGAAGACCATGCGACAGTTTTCGGGCAAACAGAGCGTTGTCTGCACCTCGAGCGCGTGGGTGGCGTATATGCGTAGGGTGTTCCCGAAGATGTATTTCAACACGGCTTTCCATATCGAAAATCAGGAGTTCTGCAAACGCATCCACGACATCACCGATTTTCTTGTCAATATTTGCGGCACCACCTGCGTCAACAACAGTTTCCCGCATCGGGTGCTGTTTATTGACAACTGCCAGACTTTAAACGACTACCCTCTGCACGACGAGCCCCGTATGCTTCTGCGCAACACGCAAGGTCTTGAGCTTGTGGAAACTACGTCGGAGTTCGAAATCACCTGCTGCGGTTTCGGCTCCTTGGCCTTCGCCTCCGATTTCGAACCCGTCTCCACCGAACTGGCGCGCCGCAAGGTGGAGTTCGCCATCAACGCCGGTGCCGAGGTGATAACCTCCACCGACACCGCATGCCTGCTGCACCTGCAGTCGTACATCAACCGCAAGAAACTCGACCTGCGCTGCATGCACATAATCGACATACTGGCCAACAAAAACGACTGACAATGAGCCGTTTCACGTGGGGCGACGACCGCCGCTACAACTCCTACTCCAATTTTTTCAAACAACGTTTCGGACAGCGTGTTCAGAAACTGTCGGTAAACGCCGGTTTCTCGTGTCCCAACCGCGACGGGAGCATTTCTTCTGGTGGCTGCATTTTCTGCGACAACAACGCCTTCAACCCCTCCTACTGCAACCCGCAGAAATCCATCACCCAACAGCTCGACGAGGGAATCGAGTTCCACCAGTGGCGTTACCGCAAGTCGGTGGACTATCTGGCTTATTTCCAAGCTTTTTCGAACACTTACAAGCCGTTGGACGAGCTGAAACGGCTCTACGGCGAGGCTCTCTCCCACCCCAAAGTGCGCGGCATCGTCATAGGCACCCGTCCCGACTGCATCGACGACGAGAAACTGGACTACATCGCAGAACTTGCGCAAACGCACTATGTGGCAGTGGAATACGGCATCGAGAGCTGCTACGACAGCACCCTGCGGTACATCAACCGCGGTCACGACTTCGGCTGCACGCGCCGTGCCGTCGAAGCCACCGCCAAACGCGGCATACACACGGGAGGACATCTGATTTTCGGTCTTCCCGGCGAGACACGGCAGATGATGCTCGACGAGGTGGCTATGATTAACGACCTACCTCTCAACTCCCTGAAATTCCATCAGTTGCAGATACTTAAAAACACCGCCTTGGAAGCCGACTACCGCAACAACCCGCACCTCTACCCTACTTGGCAACTGACTGAATATGTGGAGTTTGTGGTGGATTTTCTGGAGCGTCTGCGCAGCGGTATTGTGGTTGAACGTTTTGCCGGAGAAGTGCCACCCCGGTACCAAGCCACACCCGAACGCAGCTGGCGCGACGCCGACGGCCGCCTGCTCCGCAACGAAACCCTGCCCCTGCTTGTGGAACAACGCATGGCAGAACGAGATACATGGCAAGGACGATTTAGTTCGGATTTCGGAATTCGGAATTCGGAAATTTTTGGTCAAAAGTCTAAAGTCAAAGGACAAAGGACCCATGACCTGTGACCTGTGACCAATGACCAAATCATAACCATTTCCGCTGATTTCCGTTTAATATAAAGTTTTATTTTTGTCCGAAATGGCATTTGTTCGAAAAACAACATATAACTCACTAATAACCACCATCTTACTGTGGTCGTCGTCGGTATTGGCGCAGTGGCAGGGCCCTACTTTTCCCGACACCGTTCAGCCGTCCGCCACCAATGTAGTTTACACCGTCCACTACTACGACATAATAAATTCCGGCCGCATACTCGACACACAGAGTCTCTACCCTGTTTCCGGCGACATACTCACTTTCCGCGGCGACGCCTTCCGCTCCGCGCCCTTTACAGGCAAGGTCTCCGGTCGTCCCGACACCATCCTCGTCGACTGGGTTTTCAACACCGACTACGACACCCGTCCCAACGGCTACGGAGTGTGGGGCGGCGGCAACGGCTGGACAGGACAGCCTCTGTTTGTGAACTGGAACGACTCGCTGTACCGGCATTTCCGCAACGACACCCTTCACACCACCAAGGACTTCGCACACAAAGAACTTATCATAGCATCGCTCTGCTCGCGATTGTATTTCATCAACTTTGAGAACGGTCGCGAGTCGCGCAAGTCCATCTTCGTGGGCAATCCCATCAAAGGCACGCCCTCCATCGACCCCACCTACAACGGCAATATCTATATCGGCCACGGCATTCCGTGCCAGAAACCTTTCGGAGCCATCACGGTGAACCTCTTCAGCCACAGCATAACACACACCATGTCGCAGGACAAAAGCGCTTGGCGCGACTGGGGAGCCTACGACTCGTCGCCGATACGTGTGGGCAAATTCCTGTTCCGTCCCAGCGAAAACGGCACCCTCTACAAATTCCGCATCGACGGCGACACGCTCGCCCTGCACTCCACGCTGCGTTTCATCCTTCCACGAAAGACCGACGCCGGCGGCATGGAGGCATCGATGGCTGTGTACAGTCATTATGGCTTTGTAGCCGACAACCACGGAAATATCATCTGCGTGGACCTCAACAACTTACAACCCGTCTGGCACTACAACAACCACGACGACACCGACGCCACCCTGCTCCTGCAGCTGGAAGGCGACTCGCTATGCCTCTACACCGGCTGCGAAGTGGACAAGCAAGGCAGCCACGGTTTCTGTCATTTTGTGAAACTCAACGCCATAACAGGTAAGCTTATCTGGGAACAGAAACTGGCTTGCCGCAAAGCCACCGTCGGGGCGAAACTGTTCGACGGAGGTATGTTCTCCACCCCACTCCCGGGCAAAGGCAATTGCAAAGATTTGATTTTCTTTAACTTGGTCACCAACGAGACTCCCGGTCCCAAAGGCGATTTTGTTGCCCTCAACCGCAGCGACGGCTCGGTGGCGTACCGCACACGCCTTATGCATTACGCTTGGTCGTCGCCGGTGGCAATGATGAACGAAAACGACGAGATGTTCGTCTTTACCGCCGACACCCAAGGTCGTGTCTATCTCATCGACGGACGCACTGGCCAAATAATCCTCAGCCGCAAGATTGGCGAGAACTTCGAGGCCTCGCCCATTGCTGTGGGCAACAGCGTGGTGATAGGCTCGCGCGGACGCAAGATTTTCAAACTCAGCATAATGCAGAGTCCCTTCTCCAAATCCTTCGAAAACTACAACTGGTAGGGGATGTTGAAAATTGAAAGTTGATAATTGAAATAGTTTGATTTTGGTTGTTTGGAGTTCGGCACTTGCAAATACAAAAAAAGCAGGACTAACGTCCTGCAAACTATTGGTTTTGGTAGCGGGGGCAGGATTCGAACCTACGACCTTTGGGTTATGAGCCCAACGAGCTACCACTGCTCCACCCCGCACTAAATCGTTTTGCAAAAGTACAACTTTTTCCGAAAATAACAAAACTTTTTTGCCTTACCGTTTTGTTTGTAATTGAAAGTAAATGATTGCCAAATGGTTACAAAACGCATTTTTTATTAACAGAAAACACAAATCTGTCGTCAAAAAATGTTTTTCAAAGTCGGAAAAACAGGTTTTTCACCTCGAAAAATGCGTTTTTCTCGCAAAAAATGCCGTTCAAAAATCGCCCTCGCCGTCGAAGACAAAAGTGGCGGGACCTTGCAGGCAGACATCTTGGTAATTGCCTTCGGCATCACGCTTATACGACACACAAAAATCGCCGCCCAAGGTACGTAACTCTTTGCTACACACCGACTTTCCCTCAATACAGTCGATAGCCAGAGCGGTGGCGGTAACTCCCGTTCCGCACGAAAGTGTCTCGCCCTCCACCCCACGCTCGTAGGTGCGCACCAGCAGATGTCCGTCCTTGGCGATGCCCCAGAAATCCACGTTGGTGCCATCGGGTGCGAAATCAGCACTGAACCTCAGCGACTTA
Organism: Bacteroidales bacterium; assembly: GCA_016283745.1. GTDB lineage: Bacteria > Bacteroidota > Bacteroidia > Bacteroidales > P3 > UBA1219. The sequence goes on from JAEENM010000084.1 coordinate 21,896, forward strand.
CCGTGGCTATACACGTCGAAAGTATCAATATCCTCCACCCTTTGCACAAAATGCGGCACGCCGGTATTCACAAAATAGCCATCCTTAAAGGGTTTCGGCTGTGCCACCACGTTCATCCCGATTTTTATGATGCCCGAATTGCCGTCCCAGCTCACCACGGTGGCTGTGTGCGGGTCGTCACCAGCCTCGAAACGGGCTTCGGTTCCGATGATGCCGAGCCTCTTGGCGAAAGCCGTTATGCAGCGTCCGCCGTTGCCGCACATCGAGGCGGTACGGCCGTCGCTGTTGTAGTACAGCATTCGGAAATCGTAGTCGGAGGATTTCTGCAAAAGCATCAGTCCGTCGGCACCAACACCCGTGCGACGATTGCAAATATTGGCTATCTGACTGGTTGTCAGTTGGTAATTGCCGCTTCGGTCGTCGATTAGCACAAAATCGTTGCCGGCTCCGTGGTATTTACTGAATGGTATTTTCATCGCTTGTCGTAGAATTGTCTGAAACACTGTCGTTTACCCCATCGGTGGAAGGTTGTTCACTTTCCGGCTCTCCTGCGTTCTCACCATCGGGTTCCGCCCCCTCTTCGTCGGTTTTCTTGCCGAAGAACCCAGCCACTTCACTAAAAATGTCAGTCTGCTGAGTTTCCTCTGTTTCAGCGGATTGCGTATTGTCATCTGAAGCGTCGGATGAAACAGTCATCTTGCCGAAAAACAGCGAGTAGAACTTCCTCAGCAACGGGAATTTGTCCATCAGAAGTATCAGTATGGAGGTGAAAAGTATCGAGATGAAAACCACCGAATAAGTTACGTATTTTATTTTCTCGGCACCGGGAATCACCTCCATACCGCGCTGAATGTTAAGCTGTTCGGGCATTGTGGCAAGCACGGCGGCGGCAAGTCCCTTGGGTATCATCATCGACATTATTGTACGGTCGTACGAGGGAGTTTTTTTGCCAATGATGAATTTTATCAAGAACAGCCTCATCACAAAAAGCACCAACGTTATCAGAAGTCCGTACAGCAGTGCCGACATATTGTCGAAAGGTATTGATAATCCGATATATACGAAGAAGAAAGTTTTCAGCACGAACACAATCTCGCGGAAAAAGGCCTTCTCCTGCGACTCAAGTTTCATCATGCCGTCGCGGCTGAATTTCTTGAGGAACGAGAACTCGAAATATTCGGTGTTGCCCATCACTATGCCGAAGGCGAGGGCTGCGATGGCGCCGCTGAAATCCATTGCTTCGGTGATGCCGTAGATAATGAAAACGAAAGCCGGAGTAAGGAACATCGAGTTCTGAATCCTGCGGATGCGGTCCAACACGCTGGCCCAGATTATGCCACCCGCCACACCTATCATCAAGGCAAGCAGGAACGACGCAATCACTTTGCCGAAAATGCTTCCAATCTGCAGTGCGCCAATCTTATAGCTCTCCATAAAGGCGAGGGCGAACACGATACACAGCACGTCGGTGATGGCCGATTCGAGCACCAGAACGACCTCGTTCTCCTTTTTTATCGCAAGCTGTTTCACCAGCGGTATCACCACCGCCGACGAGGTGCCGCCAAGTATCGAACCCAGCAGCAGCGAGGCGTTCCATTCCAATCCCATAAAGAAATGTCCGAGCACCCCGACCAAAATCACCGAGAGCACAAACGACGTAAGGCTGACTTTGGCAAGATCTTTCCATGCGTCGCGCAATGTGTTGATACTTATGTCGGTACCACTCTCAAACAAGATAAAAATAAGTGTCAGCGATGCGAATATGGACCCCACCACGCCCAGGTCGGAAGGCGCCAGCCAGCCGAACACAGGACCGATCACTATGCCGATAATCATCAGCAAAAGCACATCGGGAACGCGTTTGCGACTGAAAATTGCCGAAAAAACGTGTCCTAAAAAGATCAGAAGTCCTAAAAAGATTACAGCATTTGCCATAATGGTATATGTTTAATAATCAATATCTTGGAACAATGAGTTGCGGAATGTTACAAAGGCGGGGTTCTCTTTGGCCATCGCCTCGAACTTGTCCTTGGTAGTGAAGAGCTTGGCCTCGCTTTCGTCGTATAGCGGCACCACCTTTATAGTAAAGTTAAGTTCGTCGATACCCGTACGGAAACGCAGAGCCTCAAGGATATCCGTTTTGTATCTCTTCAAGTTCGATTCGTAAATATTGTTGTTTACCACCACCTCGAAATTCTCTTGGTCGATGAATTTAACCTCCTTTTCGTTCATCGCCGTAAACACCTCCATATTGGTGAGTTTCTTCAGCTCGGCAAGCTCGCGCCACTGCTTTTCCAACTCATCCTGCGAGAGGGTTATTATTACTGGTTCATTTTTTTTTTGCTCAACAGCGTTATCGGACTGTTGAGGCTGGGTGTTTATCGAAATGGAAGATGTGTTTGCGTTGGTCGGAAATTTTATCTGCGCCGGCTTCACTACTGGAGTAGGTTGCTGAGGCTGAGCTTGTTGCGATTGTGGAGGCCGCTCGGGAGTCTGTTGCACAGGCTGTGGCTGAACGGGTTGCGGTTGCGCAGGTGCCTGCTGCACAGGTTGTTGTGGTTGAGCGGGTTGCTGTGACTGGACCGGATACGGTTGGGCAGGTGCCTGCTGTACGGGAGTCTGTTGTGGTTGAAAAGGTTTGGGTTGCGCAGGTGCCTGTTGTACAGGCTGTTGCGGTTGGACGGGCTGTTGAGGTTGTGTGGCAGTTTGTGTAGGTTGGGGAGTTGCAACGGGCTGTGCGGCAATAGGTTGATTGGCTTTCAGGAGATTGGCGAGTTTCATCAGCGTCACCTCGATAAACAGACGTTTGTTCGAAGCGTCGCGGAAGCGATATTCGGCATCGGAGGCAATCTCCAAATATTTGAGAATCAACGGCAAACGGCATTGCTGCGACTGCTGTACAAATTTAGCGCGGGCCGTGTCGCTCACCTCCAGAAGAGTTGTGGTAGCGGGGTCGAGCGAGACGAGTAGGTTGCGCAGATGTTCGGCGAGTCCCGTGATGAAATGCTGTCCGTCGAAGCCTTTTTCGATAATCTGCTGATAAAGCAACAGGCTGTTGGAGATGTCGCCAGCCCTGAAATAGTCCACAAAACGGAAATAGTACTCGCTGTCGAGCACGTTGAGGTTTTCGATACAGCTTTTGTATGTGAGGTTGCCGTTGCAGAAATTAACCAGCTGGTCGAACATCGAAAGTGCGTCGCGCAGACCGCCTTCGGCTTTTTGGGCTATAACATGCAGAGCTTCAGGCTCGTAAGTAACACCCTCCTGCGAGGCCACATATTGCAGATGGTTGGCAATATCCTCGATTTTGATGCGTTTGAAGTCGAAAATCTGGCAACGCGACAGTATTGTGGGAATAATCTTGTGTTTCTCGGTGGTGGCAAGTATGAATTTGGCGTACGACGGCGGTTCCTCCAAAGTCTTGAGGAAGGCGTTGAAAGCCTGTTGCGACAGCATGTGCACCTCATCGATGATGTAAATCTTGTAACGGCTACCTTGTGGCGGTATGTAAACCTGTTTCACCAGCTCGCGGATGTCGTCGACGGAGTTGTTGGAAGCGGCGTCGAGCTCGAACACATTGAAGGAGGCCGAGGTGTTGAACGAACGGCAGGAGTCGCATTCGTTGCATGCTTCCATATCGTCGGTGATGTTGGTGCAGTTGATGGTCTTGGCCAGAATACGGGCGCAAGTGGTTTTGCCCACGCCACGCGGACCGCAGAACAGGAATGCCTGCGCCAACTGGTTGTTCTTTATGGCGTTTTTCAACGTTGTGGTGATATGCTCCTGCCCTACCACCGATTTGAACGACATCGGACGGTACTTACGTGCTGATACTATGAAACTTTCCATCGGTTTTCCGTTATTCTAATATTTTTCAAAGATACAAAAAAAATTCCAAATTCGGTGGTTTTACCTTTATTTTTAAGAAAATCAATTTATATCATTCTAAAGTTCAACTACTTGCCTATCGGACTTTTGTCAGCCCCGAAACCACACCGCCACAGTTGTCCCTGCTCGCCCCGGTTACGCTGCTCAGACAGTTGGCCTCGCCACGCATCCTCAGCACTCCCAAAAAAGCAAAAATCATCGCCTCCTTATAATTGACAATCAACTTGTTGGCAACCTCTACCCTACAGTCGGACTTTTTTCGGACACTCTCGATAAGGAAACTGTTGAACGCTCCGCCACCCGTCACCAAAACACTCGACAAAGCATTGTCGTTCAACACTTTGGCAATCTGCTCGGCGATATGCTCCGTGGCTGTAGCAAGCAAATCTGGCACACTTTCTGCAGATTTTTCGAAAAGCGGCCTAAACTTCTCCACAAACCACTCCTTGCCTAACGACTTGGGATAAGGCATTTTATAATACTCTAATTCATTCAGCGCTTTAAGCAAAGCTTCGTTGCTTCTCCCCGATTTTGCCATCTGGCCATCCACGTCGTAAGGCTTGCCTTTTTTTGCTGACAAGTAATTGAGAATCATATTACAAGGTGAGATATCGAAAGCCACCCGCCTGCCCTTTTTGCGGAACGAGATATTGGCAATTCCGCCAAGGTTGAGACAAGAGTCGTAGTCGCCGAACAGCAGGCTGTCGCCTATAGGCACGAGCGGCGCGCCCTGTCCGCCCAGCGCCATGTCGAGGGTGCGGAAATCGGCTACCACAGGCAGCCCGGTCTCGGCGGCAATGGCGTTGGGGTCGGCAATCTGCGTGGTAAGTCCTATCTCGGGCTGGTGAAATATTGTATGTCCGTGAGAAGCGACGAAATCAACGGCAGTGGCATCCAAACCGTTGTCGGTCA
>JAEENM010000085.1 GCA_016283745.1 Bacteroidales bacterium
TCTCGGTCTGCACCAACTCCTTGAAAGCCACATGGAAAGGTCCGGCCAGATAGTCGGTGTGGCTGATGAAACCTTCGGTGGGGTGCAGGCCCACGCGCAGCACGGTTATATTGTTGGTTTCGAAGAGATAAAGTATATCTTTGCACTGATTTACAGCCTCTTGCAGAGTGAGCGGAGTGTAGAGTCCCTGATCGTACCATCGTGCCAGCAGGGTGCGGGCCACCACAAGGGTGGGATAGATGCGGGTGTTGGTGGCGCCCAACTCGATGATACGGCGGGCGGTGCGCTGGGCTTTCTCGGCAGTGTCGCCGGGCAGGCCCAACATCATCTGCATACCCACTTCGATGTCGCGTTTCTGGATAATCGCCGCCGCCCGCTCCACAGTCTCGGCGGTGTAGCCGCGACGTATGCGGGCAAGCACTTCGTCGTCCAACGACTGCACGCCCAATTCCACGGTGGTGACGCCGTTGGCTTTCAGGAAATCCACTTTTTCGTCGCTTATGTAGTCGGGACGGGTGGATAGGCGTATGCCCTGCACTCCTATGCGCTGGCAGTAGGGCCGCACAAGGTCGAACAGGCGTTGCTGCTCCGACATCGGTATGCCGGTGAAATTGCCCCCGAAAAACGCCAGCTCCACATGGGTGCCCTCCTCGAAAGTGGAGGAGTAACGCTCGATGGTGGCCGTAATCTCCTCGTCGGTGGGCATGTGCTGCTGACCGGAGATAACCCGCTGGTTGCAGTATATGCACTGGTTGGGACACGACACTTCGGGTACGAAGATGGGGATGGTGCGGTGCTTGAGTGGGGGCATGGGGGATTAGTTTTGTCGGTTTCTTTAAACGTAATGTTTTTTAAGCAAAGTGCTTGCCTTTTACAGCTATGTTAAGTCGTTTTAAATTTGAAAGATACGTTGAGTCCTCGGCACCTTTGACCATACGGAGATAGTTGAGTTTCCCACGTGCTACATTGATTTCGTGTTTTGTGGGTATCTCTTTCAGTTTAATATTGTGTATAAGTGCCCTGAGGTTTTTTATATATTTGCGGCTAACGTTGGTTTTCTCGCACACCGTCAATCCTGTAACCTCTTGTTTTTCACCTTTTTTAAAAAGCCGAGTCTTTCGCGGATTAATCTTAAAATGACTCTCTGAAATAATAGGTTGTAGTTCCAGCATAAAATCGCCATTTTGTTGATATACATTATGATTGCTGCTGAAAGTAATATCATCGGCGTAGCGGGAATAATTGAGATGGAATCTCCTAGCCAATCCCGACAAACGGTTATCTAAAGTCATAGCGCAAATGTTGGAAATAACCGGTGATGTGGGTGCGCCTTGAGGTACTATGTTAACAACATTGTGGTTTTTAAAAGAAGGATAGGTACATAGAGTGGCAACATTCCTTGCAACCAAGGGAGCAAAACCAAGTTTCACTATTCCTCTCTCAACCATATCGGCAGTAATGCTGGTGAAAAAATCGGAAAGGTCTATATTTAAAACATAGTTGTGTCCAATATGGCAAAATGCATTGTCAACAATAGATCTGCCACGAATAAATGACATCGCTTCCGATGTAGAAACATACAATTCGTCAAGGATAAAAGCCAATACGTACATTATTTCTTTCAGTTCGCCATATGGAGCAGTAATTGTTCTCTTACCGCCCGATTTTTTCGGAATATGAAATTGGCGATAAGAGTCTCTGCGAACTTTCACATCGGTATAATACCTAAGACGCGAAACCGACAGCTGATTTTCAACCGACAGACGTGATACATACGGACCCACCTTGTTTATGGTGTTGCATAAACTCTCCAGTGTGTCGGTGTCAATGCTGTTACGCAATTCAATCCTTAAATCGTCGGTCATTATCTTGGTATTAATCAGAAAAACACTCCGTGAGCGCCAGTACTACTTCTAAAAATGGATTCGAGTACGCGAGTATGGACGCAGTGCCTTTGCAAAAGCAAACGCAGTTTGCTAAAGCAAAGGACAAGGGAATACGAGCGAGACGAAGAATCCAGTAACAAACATTGTTGTTGGACGGTAAAATACCGCCAACATCTGCCGATAACAGCATACGTAGCAAGTTTTTGTCCTTGCAGTTCAAGTGTACTGGCTGACTCACAGTGTGTATGCATATATCTTTGATTACTCAAATATTTTCGTTCGGTTTATCTTTGAAGAACGTATAAACTTCTGCAAATATACTACAAATTATTGGATGTACCAAAATATTTTTCATACTTTATTCTTAACAGCTAAAAAGTTGCGGTCACTGAGCCTGTCGAAGTGCCGCACCAACTACAAACTCCAAACTAAAAACTCCAAACTAAAAATCATTGTCCATTGTAAATTACTAATTACACATTCAGGTACACCATCAGGTTGTTGTAGTTGCGCTGCAGGTCCGACTCCTCTTTCTGGCTGTGGAAACGGCTGTACTCCACGCTGTAGCCGTGGCGTTCGAGGCTCTGCACCACGGGTGCCACGTTGGCGGTGTCGAGTTTCACCATCACCGTGAGGTTGGTGGAGTTTTCCTCGGGTATCACGCTGAGACTGACGATATGCGCGCCGTTCTCCTCCACAATGTAGGCCATCTGACTCAGGTGCAGGTCGTTGCTACTCACCTGATACCAAATGATGCCGTTCTGCTGGTTTTCGCCGAACACCGTAACGGCCTGCAGCAGACTGCGTTCGGTAAGCACCCCGAGGTAATTGCGTTCCTCGTCGATAACCGGCACTATGTCGATACCCTGTTCGAAAAGCACGTTGCAGGCGTCGAAGAGCGACTGTCCGGGCTGCACGCTGTAGTTTTTGGCGTAATTGCGCACGTCGAAAGGGGTATCGGCGTCGGTCTGCAGCTCGAAAATGTCTATCTCCTTCACAAGTCCGAGATATTTTCCATTTTCAACAACGGGCACCGAGCTGTAATCGCAGCCGTAGAAAATGTCCAATATTTTGAAAATATCGAACTCGGGTTGGATAGTTATAAATTCTTTGTCTATATATTTTTCTATCAGCATTTTAACTTCAATTTTCCAAGGTTTTTCCTATCAAAAATGTTTCACGTGAAACATCACTACAACATATTATGTATCAACTATTTAATATTTCTGAATCGTGGCTTCAAAATTTTTCGGTTTTCAACAATTTCTTTCGGTTTATCAACAGTGTTATTTTCGGTTTTCAGTAAAGTTCCAAAAATTCGGTGTTATTTCCACATAATTCAATGGTTTTCAGCATATCTGCCACCGAAATCACCAGCGAGGCACGGTTGTCGTTGGGGTGGAAACTCACTTTCTCGCATTCGAGCAGGGTTTTGTCGATAAACAAAATCACCTCGTGGTTTACGTCGTTGAGCAATGTGAACAGCGACACCGAGCCGGGACGCACGCCGAGGTAGCGCTGCATCCGCTCTTCGGAGGCGAAACTGAGTTTGCCCTGGTGCAGACGGTGTTCCAAGTCGTGGATGTCGAGCTGGTAGCGGGAGTTGAGGATCACAAGGTAGTGCTTGTTGCCTTTGTGGTTACGGAAAAAGAGGTTTTTGCACAGCGTGGTGCCCTCGCCGCGGTAGTACTGCGCCGCAATCTCGATGGTCGGAGCCTCGGGATGCTCGTAGTAGTCGAAAGGTATTTCGTTGTCTTTCAGAAATTTATATACTATCTCCTGCCCTATCATTGCTCCGAAGTTTTATGATAAACTAAACATCCCGCTTCCGACGGATGGTCGTACACCAAGGTGTCGGCGGACTCTTTGCGCAAGGCCCACACTATCATGATATCGCCAGCGGCGCCGGAAATCAGCGCAACGCCGACCAAAGTCCACAACAAACTGCCCACACAAATGCCAACTATCGTCGGGATTATCCCCAACAAAATCAGCGGCATCATCGCGCCAATCAAATAATGGCGTTTTTTCATCGGCACGTCGATATGGCAATAAACCGCGCCGGTCATCATACCGAATTTCAGATGCCGGAAACCCTTGCGGGTGAGACCAATCCACGTTAGTCCATGTATAAGTTCGTGAATTACAATGCCTATCAAGAAACACAACAGGAACCAAAACATCAGTGTGCTGCTAAACCGCACATTTTCTCCGCCCCAAAGCAGGAACAGAGCCAGCACGTCCAACGCTCCGAAAACCACAAACAAAACTATGGCCAACATATTGGCCCACAGTATGCTTATGGTCTTTTTCTGTGGCTCGTAGCCCTCCACAACAGGCAGTTCCTCAGGCTGTTTCATAACAACAATTTCAACTTCCAATTTTCAATTTTCAACTCTAAAAATTCAATTTTCAACTTTCAACTCTCAATTTTCAACTTCCTAAATTATTCCCAGCTGTTTCGACATGTCGAGCATACGGATGATAGGCTTTTTGGCCTTTTCTATCATCTCGTCGCTCATCAAAATTTCGGGAGTCTCGTCTTTCAGACAGTTGTAGAGTTTCTCCAACGTATTCAGTTTCATGTAACTGCAGTCGGAGCAGGCGCAGCTGCCACCGTCGCCGAGGGTGATAAACTCATTGTCGGGATTGTTTTTCTTCATTTCGTACAAAATACCTGTCTCGGTGGCGACGATAAACTGTTTGCTGTCTGATTTTTTGATGTATTTCAGCATTGCCTTGGTGGATCCGATGAAATCGGCCACTTTCAGCAGTGCGCCGTTGCATTCGGGATGGGCTATCACCTTGGCCTGCGGGTATTTAACTTTCAGTTTGATAATCTCTTCGGCCTGCATTGCGTCGTGCACCATACACACACCGTTCCAGAGCACCATCTCGCGGCCGGTTACGCTGTTGATGTATCCGCCGAGGTTTTTGTCGGGGGCGAAGATTATTTTCTGGTCTTTTGGCAAAGAGTTCACCAGTTTTTCGGCGTTGCCGGAGGTGCAGATAAGGTCGGACAGTGCTTTTATTTCCGCCGAGCAGTTGACATACGAAATCACCATGTGGTCGGGGTACTGGGCTTTGAACTTGGCAAAATCCTCGCCTTTGCACGACTCCGCCAACGAGCAGCTGGCCTCCATGTCGGGCAGCAGCACTTTTTTCAAGGGGTTGAGGATTTTGGCGGTCTCGGCCATAAAATGAACACCGCAGAAAACGATGATGTCGCAGTCCACGTTAAGGGCCTTTTCGGCCAACGCCAAGCTGTCGCCAACATAGTCGGAAAGTTCCTGTATGTCGTCAATTTGGTAGTAATGACCTAAAATTACTGCTTTTTTTTCTTTTTTAAGCCGAAGGATTTCTTTTTTTATTTCTTTCGTATTCATTTAATTTTCAGTTTTTTACTTTATGTATAAATTGTATTTATACATAAAGTGCGATGATATTTTTATTGTCGTTTTCGTTTGCAAAAGTACGAAATATTTTCGTTACCCGAACAATCAAAAGTTTTGAACAGACATTTTTTTAATTTATTCAATAAAAATAAAAATATTCTTTTTTAAAAAAGGTTTTCTTTTATTTTAGCTTGTTAGTTTGTTTAAAAAAAAATTGCCGAAAATTTTTTATTCTCAAAAAGTGTAAGTTTTCAATTTTTATTATCGTTCAATTTTTTCTTTTTCAAAAAGTTGACACTTTATAAACACTCTGTTAATTTCCAAATAAACCGATTTTTGTTAAAAAAAAATGGAGTCGTTTTGGTTTAAAATCGACCTCTTTTTTTGTTGAAAAACCACCACTTTTTAAATCGCGGCAGTCGCGTTTGAAAAATGAACTATTTATAAACAAATTATCTGTTACTAACTCTTAAAATACTTTAAAACAATAAAATACAAGTATTAACTTTGAAGCGTTGAAATATAATATTTTTTGATTATTAGGAAATTATGCTTTTTCGTATTTTTGTAGATTGAAAAAAATTATCAACAATGGAAAAAACAGATAAAAATATCGCCATCGCTTGCGACCACGCAGGCTTTGAATTGAAAGAGGCTGTAAAGGTTTTTCTTACTGAAAACCAATATATAGTAAAGGACTACGGAACCAATTCCGCCGACAGCGTAGATTATCCCGACATGGTTCATCCGCTGGGCCGCGACATCAACAACGGTGTTTTCGAACGTGGAATTGTGATTTGCGGAACAGGAAACGGAGTGCAGATGACGGTGAACAAATACCCCAACGTGCGCTGCGCCCTCTGCTGGATTCCCGAAATTGCCAAACTCGCCCGCCAGCACAACAACGCCAACATTCTTTCGATGCCGGCACGTTTTATCGACAAAGATACTGCCATCGAGATAGTTAAGGAATACCTGAACACCGATTTCGAAGGTGGCCGTCACGAACGCCGTGTGGAAAAAATTAACCAGACTTTGAAATAATATAAACCATTGAAATTTAATGAGTTCGTACTACGAAAATTTTATAGCCGAAACCGAGAATAACATTTCCGCCAAGGCGAATGATATGTCAAAAGGCGGTTTGTCAACTGCTTACGACAACTCTATCTACGCCGACCAACGTCTGTCGAAGAAACATCTCGGCTTTGCGCTGAAACAGAATGTGGAGGAGCTGGACCACCTGCTAACCTCGTTCGACAACAAATGGCAGCCTTTGAACGGAAAGAAATACTGGTTCACCAACTACGACGACCTTCTGCGCGGACTTAGGACCATTGTCTGGGACAAAAACGTAAAAAGTTACTTCATCGACGACAAAAACAGCTACCTCTGGAGCGAGATAGGCCTTCTGTCGTTCCTCAAACGCGAAAAAGTGAAGGAAAACGAGGAGTGGCCCAACATACAGTTTTTCGAAGTAAACAAAATCATCGCCGACACAAACCAGTTTCTGATTTTAGGTAACGAAAACACTATCAAGCGTTTGAACAACAACGTTATCAATGTTTTCGTGGTCGGTATCGAGCAGGTGCTGAAAAACATCGACGTTGCCGAACTGTATATCAAGATTAAAAAAGAACAACGTGATGCTGAGGGCGGCCGTCTTTTCCCGATTTTTTACACACCCTCGTCGCAAAACAGGGACATCCTTTTCATCCTCGACAATATGCGCAGTAACGTGATGCAGTACCCCAAACAGCGAAAAGCCCTTGCCTGCCTGCATTGCGGACGATGCAACGAGGTCTGCCCTGTGTTCCAGTGCACCGGCGACAAAGCCTACGACAACATCTTCTCCGGCCCCATTGCCAACATACTCCTCCCCCACCTCGAAACCATCGACGACTACAAGTTCGTATCCTACGCCTGCACCATGTGCGGCAACTGCGAGAAAGTGTGCCCCGTGTCGCTGTCGTTGCGCGATATGATAATGGAAAACCGCAAGTTCTTCCTCGAAAAAGGACACCTCTCCTTTGGGGAGAAACAACGTGTAAAAAAACTGCACAAAACCCTGCAGAACCGCAAGAAACTGAACAAAGTGGCCATCCTCAAAAGTTTGAAAATGAGGAAAATGACGACCAAGGAGCTGCGCCACAGTCGCAAACTGACCAAGTTCGAAAAACAGTCGTTCAACCAGCAATATATTAAGAAACTTAAAGAAACCAACTGATATATGGAACAATACAAAAACGCAACCTTTCCGTTGCAACCCGCCGAAATCGACAAAGAAATAGAAAAAATTGTCGCCGAACAGCCCGCCGACCGCGGTGCCGTGCTTCGTCAGCTGCTCCACAGCATCGACAACACCACCCTCGAGGGCAGCGACACCGACGAGCGCGTCATCGAGCTGTGCAACAAGTCGAAACGTTTCTGCAACCCAGAAAAAAACATACTCCCCGTGGCTGCAGTGTGTGTCTATCCCACTTTCGTAAGTCTTGTAAAACAGCAACTTAAAGGCACGGGCATCCACACCGCCTCCGTGGCAGGTGCCTTCCCTTCGGGACAGAGTCCGCTGCATGTGAAACTGGCCGAAATCGACTTCGCCATCGAGCAGGGCGCCGACGAGATAGATATGGTTATCAGTCGCGGAGCCATGCTGCAGGGCGACTACCAGCAGGTGTACGACGAAATCTGCGCCATCCGCGAGCTCTGCTGCGACGTGCATCTTAAAGTCATACTCGAAACCGGTGAGCTGCAAACCCCCGACCTCATCTACCGTGCCTCCAAAATGGCCATCGACGCCGGCGCCGACTTCATCAAAACCTCCACGGGCAAAATCTCCGTGGGTGCCACCTATCAGGCAGCCTATGTAATGCTTACCGCCATCGCCGAAAATATCAAAGAAACAAAAAAAATGGTCGGTTTCAAGGCCGCCGGAGGTGTTTCTACCGTCGAACAGGCTATAGCTTACGCCCAATTGTTCAAAAAAATTGTAGGCGAAAAATATTTTTCAAACCAATGGTTTAGGATTGGCACAAGCCGTCTGACAGAGAAAATTTACAACGAAATTTTGGCTATTTGATAATTTTTTCGTATTTTTGCACTTCATTATGGATATGAGTTTTAACAAATAGTGAGTACAAAAGCAGACGCACAGATGATAAAACCATTACGAAAAAAACTGTCACGGTACACGGCTCCGCAGGAAGCCAAAGCAATGGGAGTGTACCCCTATTTTCGCGAGATTTCCAGCGATCAGGACGCCGAAGTTACCATGAACGGCAAAAAAGTGCTGATGCTTGGCTCCAACAGCTATCTTGGACTTACCAACCACCCCAAAATCAAGGAGGCCGCCAAAGCCGCCATCGACAAATACGGCACAGGCTGCGCCGGCTCCCCTTTCCTCAACGGAACTCTCGACATTCATATTGAGCTGGAAAACACCCTCGCCGAGTTTTTCGGCAAAGACGGTGTGATGCTCTTCTCCGCTGGTTTTCAGGCCAATAGCGGCACCATTCCCTGCATCCTCGGACGTAACGATTTTCTTATCTACGACGCCACCGACCACGCCTCCATCATCGAAGGACGCCGCATGACCATCGCCGACGCCAAGAAATACCGCCACAACGACGTGGCCGACCTCGAACGCATACTGCAACGCTGCCCCATCGACACACCAAAACTGGTGGTTACCGACGGAGTGTTCAGCATGGAAGGCGAAGTGGCCAAACTGCCCGAAATATCAGCCCTTTGCGAGAAATACCAAGCCACCCTGATGGTGGACGAAGCCCACGGCCTCGGCGTTTTCGGCAAAGAAGGACGCGGCACCTGCGACCATTTCGGTCTGCTCGACAAAACCGACATCATTATGGGAACCTTCAGCAAGTCGCTAGCCTCCATAGGCGGTTTCATTGCCGCCGATGCCGACACCATCAACTATATGAAACACGACGTGCGGCCCTATATCTTCACCGCAAGCATAGCCCCCGCCGCCACTGCCGCAGTGTTGGCAGCCCTTAAGATAATGCGCTCCGAACCCGAAAGGCAGGAAAACCTGTGGCGTGTTACCAACCGCGCCCTCGAAGGTTTCCGTAGCCTCGGCTTCGAAATTGGCAACACCGAAACACCTATCATTCCGCTTTATGTGCGCGACAACGAAAAGACTTTCCGCGTTACCAAAATGCTTCTCGACGAAGGCGTTTTTGTAAACCCCGTAGTGTCGCCCGCCGTGGCTCCCCACGACACCCTCATACGTATCTCGTGGATGGCCACACATACTGTGGAACAGGTGGACTACGCCCTCGACAAGGTGTACAAATGTTTCAAAAAACTCGAACTTTTGTAATCAATGATTACTTTCCTTGTAAAAATGTGTCGGAGACACATAATCTTAATAACCCCACACAAGGAACGCAGTGTGGGGACTAAGGAAATATGCTGATACTCAGCATCTCGGAGAGATGCGACATGTGAATAGGTAAAAAATAGTCAATAATAAAATATCACTCAGATGGAAATAAAGGTAAAAGAGGTTACAAACCGCCGCGATCTGAAGAAATTCATTGTCTTCCCGAACAAACTTTTCAAAAACGTTCCCACCTACATACCCCCTCTCATACGCGACGAAGTGGCCCTGCTTACCGATAAAAACCCATCTCTGGAGCACTGCAGTCTAAAGATGTGGCTCGCCTACCGCGGCGACGAGATTGTGGGACGTGTGGCAGCCATCATCAACCGCACCGTAAACGAACATTGGAACAAAAAAGCCGTGCGTTTCGGCTGGTTCGACTTCATCGAAGATTTCGACGTGTGCAACACCTTGTTGGACAAGGTTATAGAATACGGCCGCGAACAAGGGATGACCAAAATCGAAGGTCCTTTCGGTTTCACCGACATGGACAAGGAGTGCTGGGTTATCGATGGTTTTGAGAACTATCAGAATATCAGCACTTTGTACAACCCAAAATATTATATCGACTATATCGAACGTCTGGGCTACAAGATAGAATGCCGCTGGCAGCAGTTCAAGATGCCGGCCTCGCAGCCCATCCCCGAAAAGGTGGGACGTATCAACGAGCTGATTCTCAAGCGCTACAACCTCAAACTCCTCAAGTTCAAGAAACGTAGCGAGATAATGCCTTACGCACGTAAGTTCTTCCTTACCATCAACGCCTCGTTCAAGGACCTCTACGACTTTGTCCCCCTCACCGACAAGGAGATAGACTGCTATATCAAAGAATATTTCCCCTTTATCAACCTGCAGTTCGCCAATTTTGTGGTGGATCAGGATGACAACCTTGTGGCTTTCGGCCTCAGCATACCCAGTCTTACCAAGGCCTACCAGAAAGCCGGCGGCAAGCTGTTTCCCTTCGGTTGGTACCACATACTCAAGGCTTTGCGCAAGTTCGACGAGATAGACCTGCTCCTCAACGGCGTGCATCCCGACTGGCAGAAACGAGGCGTACACTCCATCTACTACGCCGAGATGAACCGCAACGCACAGCTCAACAAGGTGAAATGGGCCTACACCAACCCCCAGATTCTCGGCAACGAAGCCGAACGCGTGTGGGAAACCACCTACGACACCACCCCGCTGATGACACGAGCCATTTTCTCAAAAAATATTTAGTGAACTGTGACCTGTGAGCTGTGAACTGAAATGGTCGCAGGTCGTTAGTCATTGGTCCTTTGACTTTAGACCTTTGACCTATAAAGTTCCGAACTCCGCTCTCCGAATTCCGAACTAATTGTCAATTGTTAATTGTTAATTGTCAATTACTTCCTAACTGCACACTGCACACTCCAAACTGCAAACTAATTAAAAATCAGTGAACTGTGAACAGTGATCAGTGAACTGAAATGGTCGCAGCCGTTAGTCATTGGTCCTTTGACTTTAGACCTTAGACCTTTCTAGTTCCGCATTCCGAGTTCCGAATTCCGAACTAAACCTTATAGTAGTCCCTCAGGATCCATACAAAGAAATTTCCCGACACGAACCTCTTGAGCAGGACCGACAGTTTTTGCTCGAAATTAGCCACCACGTAGCGCAAACGGGGTTTCTTGGCATCAACTATCTTGCAGATTTTTTTCGCGAGCACAGAGGGCTGTAAACCGCCGTTTTCCTCCTTCTCTATGATGGCCAGCGAGCGTGCGTAGCTCTCGCGGTAGTCCTCGTTCTGCATCGTGGCCTCGGAGTTGCGGCGGCTGGCGGTGAAATTGGTGGCGAAGTCGCCCGGCTCCACCATCGACACGCTGATGCCGAACTGCTTCACCTCGGCGGCGAGGGCCTCGCTGTAACCTTCGATGGCGAATTTGGAAGCCGAGTACCAGCCTTGGTACGGCAGTCCCATCACCCCGCCTATCGAGCTGATATTTATTATCTTGCCGCTGCGTTGCTTGCGCATCACGGGCAGCACCTCGCGACACACGTTGGCCATGCCACGGAAATTGGTGCCCATCTGCAGCTGTATCTCCTCTTCGGTGGCCAGCTCTATGGCACCGCCTATGCCCATGCCGGCGTTGTTTATCAGCACGTCGATACGGCCCTCTTTGGCCATTATTTCTGCCACGGCCTGTTTTATGGTCTCGGGCTTGGTAACGTCCATCACAAGGTTGTTTATATTGTTGTTTCGCAACATGTTACGACTTGTGCCGTAGATAATGTGTCCCTTCGAGCGCAGCATCTCGGCGGTAGCCTTGCCAAACCCCGACGAAACACCGGTTATAAGAATTACTTTCTGCATTTTGTTCAATATTGATTTTGCAAAGATAAGATTTTTTTTAATTCAGAATTCGGATTTCGGATTTCGGAATTATTGTTTTTTGATAAACACAGACGTTTGTTCAATCTTTCTTGCTGATTATAAACATTTTACACTATTAGTTCCACCAACTAAATAATCTAACCTATTATATAATTACACGCACGTTCTTTTTCACAGTTCACTGATCACAGTTCACTATTCGTAAAAAATTCGTATCTTTGCATCTGCAATCACAAAAAGTATCAACAATGAACGAGCGTCATCGCAAAAAACGGCTTACGGCTTGGCGGTTTTTCCTCGCCCTGCCACGCAGTCTGTGGTACAACCTGCGTCTGTTGCCTTTCCGGCAGGCCATACGTATGCCAATACTTATCTCGCATCGTACTGTGGTTCAGAATTTTTCGGGGAAAATCTGTATCCATACGCAAAAGCCTAAGATGGGTTTGGTGAAAATCGGTTTCGGCACCTGCCAATGTACCGATTTCAGGCACAACCGTACTATTTTGAACATCCGCGGCACGTTCGATATCCTTGGCGAGTGCACCCTCGGCGCGGGCAGCGCGGTGGAGGTGGCCGAGAACGCCATCCTTACCGTTGGCAACAAGTTCAACCTTGGTCCCAAGTCGCTGATAATCTGCCACAAGGCTATGACTTTCGGCAACGACTTCCTCACTTCGTGGAACTGCACTTTGATGGACACCGACCAGCACAGCCTTGTCGATAGCGACGGCCAAATCACCAATCCCGACCGCGAAATCAGCGTTGGCAACAACGTGTGGCTCGGCTGTAACTGTTTGGTTACCAAAGGCACAACCCTTGCCGACAGCATCACCGTCGCCGCCGGAACAACCCTCCACGGCTCCTACCCCGAACCCCGCACCGTCTTGGCCGGCAACCCCGCCACTATTGTCAAAAGAGGAGTGGAGAGGGGTAATTAGTAATTAGTAATGAGCAATGAGTAATGAGTAATGAGTAATTAATTGCTAATCAACAATTAAACAACTAAACAATTAAACAAATCAACATCTTCACACCTTAACGCCTTCACATATCCCATTTCACTAATCTAATCACTCATCACCAATCACTATTCACTAAAATTCCGTATCTTTGTATTTTGCACCGAAAAACATAACATCGTGTCCGACAACGATTTAATAATAACCAAGATAGACGCTTTCATCCGAAAATACTACAAAAGCCGGATGATAAAGGGCATAATTTGTGTTTCGGCGCTGTTGTTTGCGTTTTTTCTTGTGGCAGTTTTGTCGGAAAATTTCGGCTATTTTTCAACCACGGTGCGCACCGTCATCTTTTGGTTGTATATCGTCGCAGCTGTCACGTTGATAGCCGTTTACATCATCGTCCCTCTTGCCAAGATGCACCGCATAGGCAAGGTGCTGGACCGCGAGCAGGCTGCGGTGATAATAGGGGAGCATTTCCCCGAAATTGGCGACAAGCTTCTTAACCTCCTGCAACTCAAAACTTTGTCCGAGACACAGGATTCCGACCTGCTCCTTGCCAGCATAGAGCAGAAAACCGCAGCCCTCTCCCCTCTCCCCTTCCGTTCGGCGGTGGACTTGAAACAAAACCGCAAGTATCTCAAATACCTGATTATCCCGCTGTTAGCCATTGTCGTGCTGCTTATCGCCGCCCCCACGCTCATCACTTCGCCGTCGGATAGGATTCTGCACCACGGCACTTTCTACGAAAAGCCCGCACCCTTCGCCTTCGAGCTCCTCTCCCACCCCTTGCAGGCGGTGAAACAGGAGGACTTCCCTTTGCAGGTTGAGATTGTCGGCAATTCCTTGCCCCACGAGGTTTTTGTGGTTGTCGGCAAGCAGTCGTACAAGATGCGTAAGGATGGCAAAACCACCTTCTCCTATCTTTTCAAGAACGTGCAGAAAACCGTGCAGTTCCATTTCGAGGCGGTGGGAGTGCAGTCGCAAACCTTTGAGCTTGAGGTGTTTCCCAAGCCGCTGCTTCTGAATTTCGACGCCAAACTCGTCTATCCCGCCTACACCGGCCGTCAGGCGGAGGTGCTCTCCAATGTCGGTGATTTCACCGTGCCGGAGGGCACTGCGGTGCAATGGTCGTTCCAGACGCAGTTTGCTGAAAATCTGTACTTTATTTCCGACAGCACGGTGCATAACCTCACCCCCGACCAAAACGGACGTCTCTCCTTTGCCAAACGTCTTTTCGCCTCGCAGAGATACGGCTTCTTCACCTCCAATAGTTATGTAAAATCTTCTGACACATTGCTTTACGCCATCACCACCATTCCCGACGTGGCCCCTATGATTGCCGTGTCGGAACTGCGCGACTCGCTGCGTTACGACCGTGTCTTTTTTCGCGGACAGGTAAAGGACGACTACGGCTTTTCCAAACTCACCTTCAACCTTGTGAAAACCGCCGCCGATTCGGCCTACAACACCGTGCGCTGCTACCCCTTGGCCCTCGACAAGGGACTTTCCTCGCAGGAATTCTATTATGCTCTGAATGTGAGTGAGTTGGATTTGCAGATGGGCGAAAATATTACCTATTATTTCGAGGTTTGGGATAACGACGGCATACACGGTCCCAAGTCGGCACGCTCGCAGATGTTCGAGATTCGTATCCCTTCCGAACAAGAGGTTCAAAATCAGATAGATGCCAACAACGAAAGTATCCAAAACGCCGGGGAGCAGTCGATGTCGGAGATTAAAAAGACACAGCAGGAGATTGACGAGCTGATGCGCAAACTCGTTGACAAAAAGGAACTTAACTGGCAGGACAAGAAGGACTTGGAGCAACTGGCCAAAAAACAGAAACAGCTGAAAGAGGACATTGCCCGAATGCAGGAGCAGATACGGCAGAACAACGCTTTCCAACAGCAGTTCCACGAACAGACGCAGTCCATTCTTGAAAAGCAACGCCAGCTGGAGCAGCTCTTCCAACAACTTATGACCGACGAGATGAAAGAGCTGATGAAGGAGATAGACAAGTTGCTGAACGACAACGACAAATCCAAACTTCAGGAGGCGTTGGAGAATATCAAACTGAAGAACGAGGACATCGAGAAACAACTCGACCAGAACCTCGAACTGATGAAACGCCTCGAAGCCGAGAAGATGGTGGAAAACGCCATACAGAAAGCCGAGGAGCTTGCCCAGAAACAGCGCGATTTGGCCAAGGAGTCGGAAAAGGCTTCCAAGAAAGATGCCGAAAAGCTGTCGCAGAAACAGGAGCAGCTCGGCAAGGAGTTCAAAGAACTGCAGCAGTCGCTCGACAAAGCCCAGGAGCAGTTCCGCCAGCTGGAGGACTCCCCCACCCTGCGCCGCGACAAAAACACCGAGAAAAACATTGAAAACCAACAAAATAACGCCAAACAAAACCTCGACAAAGGCAAGAACAAAAACGCCTCGCAAAACCAAAAACAAGCTGCCGACGACCTCGACAAACTCTCCAACCAACTGGCCGAGAGCATGGTGGACATGGAGCAGGAGGACCTCGCCGAAGATGTGGAGACCATACGCCAGCTGCTGAAAAACATCGTCACCCTCTCCTTCAATCAGGAGGAACTTATCG
>JAEENM010000086.1 GCA_016283745.1 Bacteroidales bacterium
CGTATGCGCGACGTGGCCGAGCGTCCGATGCACAACGCCTCCATCATCCGCATCCTCGACGACTGCGAGCATTATGTCGTGGTGGCCGACCGTTTTGTGATGCCAACCAGCGAACTGCCGTCGCACCTGTGCGTGCACAACTACCTCATTTCCAAAGGCTCACCTTACAAATCCACGCTGCACACCCACCCCATCGAGCTTGTGGCGATGACACACAACCCCGCTTTCCTGCAAAAGGACGTCCTGACACACCTGCTGTGGTCGATGATACCCGAGACGCGCGCTTTCTGTCCGCGAGGACTGGGCATAGTGCCTTATATGCTCCCCTCCAGCGTGGAGTTGGCCGAAGCCACCATCCGCACCATCGACGAGGGGTACGACGTGGTGATGTGGGAGAAACACGGCGTGTTTGTCGTCGATACCGACATTATGGCCGCTTTCGACCAAGTGGATGTGCTGAACAAAGCCGCACAGATTTACAAAAGCGCCAAGAGCATGGGCTTCGAGCCGCAAGGCATGACCGACGCGCAGATGCGCGAGCTGGCCGACGCCTTCGAATTGCCGAAATGATTTTTTGTGTTTGACAGACCTTGAAACGGATTTGCAAAATTGAAAAAAAAATCGTAACTTTGCCCTTTATAAACAATTCGAAACAAGTATAAAAAATAGATAAAATATATTTTCAAATGGCTGACAGTGTAGTAATTATCCCCACATATAACGAAAAGGAGAACATCGAAAACATCATCAGAAAAGTGTTCTCTTTGGAGAAAGAGTTCGACATACTTATTGTCGAGGACAACTCTCCCGACGGCACCGCCGACATCGTGAAACGTCTGATGCAGGAGTTCCCCGAACGGCTTTTCATCAAAGAACGTAAAGGCAAGCTGGGACTTGGCACAGCCTATCTCGACGGCTTCCGCTGGGCTTTGGAACGTAGTTACGAATATGTTTTCGAGATGGACGCCGATTTCTCGCACAATCCCGACGACCTGCTGCGGCTGCATGAGGCCTGCGCTTCGGGCAAAGGCGATGTGGCTGTGGGCTCACGCTACGTCGATGGCAAAATCAGCGTGGTGAACTGGCCGATAAAACGTTTGTTGATGAGTTACTACGCCTCCAAATACGTGCGTATCGTAACTGGCATGCGGGTGTTCGACGCCACCGCCGGTTTCGTGTGCTACACCCGTCGCGTGCTGGAGAAGATGAAATTCGACAAGGTGAAATTCGTTGGCTACGCTTTCCAGATAGAGATGAAATATACCGCCACCAAGTTGGGCTTCAAAATTGCCGAAGTGCCTATCATCTTCACCGACAGGGTGTTGGGTGTTTCCAAGATGAGTATGAAGATATTCAAGGAAGCCTTCTTCGGAGTATTCTCTCTGCGTTTCCGCAACTGGAAGCAATACTAAATCTCATTATTGTTCTCCTGTTCGCCTTCGGCTCACGAAATTTAGTAAATCTTGTAAATTATGCTTACGCACGAGGAAATGTATCAATTGATGTATGAGGTTCGTGGTGCTGCGATGGAGGTGTATAATTATTTTGGGCCTGGATTATTGGAGAGTATTTACGAAAAGGCGATGATTCAAGAACTGAATTCCAGAGGTTTGAGTGTCAAAAGCCAAGTTCCTATCAATGTCAATTATAAGGGTGTTGAGATTGATGCAGATTTTAGAATCGACCTGCTTGTTGAAGATGAACTTATAGTTGAACTGAAATCAGTAGAAGAAATTAAAAGCATATATTACAAGCAATTAAGAACATATTTAAAATTACTCGATAAGAACGAAGGCTTGCTGATCAACTTCGGAGAATATGATTTAAAGAAAGGAATGAGAAGAGTTTCAGTTAATGAATAACAATTTAAAAATGAACGAAGCTAATCAGTAGAAAAACAAAAAATACACAGAGAAAATGTTAGCCGTAGGCTAACAAAAATTTACAAGATTCAACAGATTTCGCGAAGCGAAGCTGAGCAGGAGAACACAAAAAGATTTACTGACAAAACCTCGTACAGGAAATAAAAAAACATAATAAGATATACCGACATGATGAAAAGATTGACATTTGCAATTATAGCATTGATACTGTGCTCTACCGTTTCTGCACAGGACAAACTTCTTACTGCCAACGATTTGATGAGCGGCTCGCTCTATCCTTCGCGGGTGCGCTCGGTGCAGTTTGTGGGCAAGTCGAACCGCTACGCCTTTGTGCGCGACAACGTCCTGTACTCCGGCACATCCTCATCGCAGAAAGAAATTGTGAACCTCGAAACATTGAGCAAGGCTTTCCAATCGCTGGAAAACAAGGAATTGCGTTACTTCCCCAATGTCAAGTTCGTAAACGACAAGGAATTCAGCTTTGTCTATGGCAGCAGTGTCTATCTGTATAATATCAAAACCAAAAGTCTTACTAAACCAGTTACTTACGACGCCACCGCCGAGAATATGGACCTTGACCCGAAAAACTATCAGGTGGCATATACCATCGGCAGCAGCCTGTATGTGAACAGCCGTCAGCAGGTGTTCACCGTGGGCGAGGGCGGCGACGGCATCGTGTACGGACAGTCGGTGCACCGTTCGGAGTTCGGTATCGAGACAGGCACTTTCTGGTCGCTGCAAGGCAACCTGTTGGCCTTCTACCGCATGGACGAGAGCATGGTTACCGACTACCCGATGGTGAACACCGCCACACGTATCACCACCGCCACGCCGATAAAATACCCCATGGCCGGAATGAAAAGCCACGAGGTTACCGTGGGCATTTTCAACACTTTGAAAGGCACCACGTTGTATCTCGACACCCGTCGCGACACCACCGTGGCCGAACGCGAGATGTACCTCACCAACCTCTCGTGGAGTCCCGACGAAAAGACTCTCTACATTGCCAAGATTAACCGCGAGCAGAACCACATGTGGCTCGAGAGCTACGACGTGGAGACGGGCAAACTGAAAAAAGTGCTCTTCGAGGAGCAGAACGAGCGCTACACCGAACCCGTGGACGGACTCTATTTCCTGCCCACCAAACCCGACCAGTTCCTCTGGCTCAGCTACCGCGACGGTTACAAACATATCTACCTCTACAACACCGATGGCAGCTTAGTGAAACAGGTAACCAAAGGCGATTACGAGGTGCAAAACATCATCGGCACCGACCCCAAGGGCGACAATGTTTTCTTCTATTCCAACATCGAAAAACCGACGGAACGCGCCGCCTATTCGGTGAACATCAAATCGGGCGAGGTAACACGTCTCACCCCCGACCACGGCACTCACAGCATCGCCCCCAACGCCAACGGCACGCTGTTTATCGACAGCTACAGCAGCACCGACGTGCCGGCCAATGTGGTGCTGGTTTCCAACAAAGGCAAACAGATTGGCAGCATCTATTCGGCCCCCAACCCCTTGGCCGACTACGCCATGCCTGAGATTGAGATGGGCACCATCAAAGCCGCCGACGGCAAGACCGACCTCTGCTACCGCCTCATAAAACCCCTCAACTACGACAACGGACAGAAATACCCGACTTTGGTGTATGTCTATGGAGGTCCTCACTCACAGCTCGTTACCGACAGCTGGCTTGGCGGCGGCAACCTCTATTTCCTGCGTCTGGCACAGCAGGGCTACGTGGTGTTCACTGTCGACAACCGTGGCACCGACAACCGCGGTTTCGAGTTCGAGAGCTGCACCCACCGCCGTCTCGGCGAGATAGAGATGGCCGACCAGATGGAAGGCGTGAAATTCCTGCTGTCGCTGCCGTATGTGGACAAAGACCGTATGGGCGTGGAAGGCTGGAGTTTCGGAGGATTTATGACGATAACCATGAAACTGGCTCACCCCGAGATTTTCAAGGTGGGATGCGCCGGCGGTCCTGTGATAGACTGGAAATGGTACGAGGTGATGTACGGCGAACGCTATATGGACACCCCGCAGGAGAACCCCGACGGCTATGCCGACAACAGCCTTGTGCGTAAGGCCAAGAAACTGGAAGGCAAGCTGCTTGTTATCCACGGCGCCGAAGACCCCACGGTGGTTTGGCAGAACTCCCTCGAATTTATCGACGCCTGCATCAAAGCCGGCAAACAGGTGGACTATTTCGTTTATCCCCATCACCCGCACAATGTCGGCGGCCGCGACCGTCTGCACCTCTACCAAAAGATGTTCCAATACTACGAAGACTACCTGAAGTAGTTGGGAGTTTTGAGTTTGGAGTTTGCAGTTAGTTTATAGTTTGGAGTTAGGAGTTAGGTGTTGGATATGTAAGGACACACCGCATGTGTCCGAATCCGAATATCCGAAAATCTGTTAATCTGAAAGTCTTCTAAGTTTGCAGTTAAACTTATTATTCCTTACATTATACTAATAATCAGATAAATATAAAATTTGCTCTATCGAGAGAGCAAAATTTGTCAAAAATTGCTCTGTCGGGAGAGCAACATTTATTTCTTTTTTACGTTATAAGTATAAAATTTTGGAAATAAAACATCTACAGTATGGATATTTTGATTTCGCATTTTAAGAGGAGACTGGAAGCGGAACAATCGACAATTGTTCGCAGCTGTATTGCGGATATCGCTTGGGAAGAGCGTTTGTCGGCAATTGTAGGTCCGCGTGGAGTTGGTAAAACAACCATTATGCTGCAATACATAAAGCAGAATTACATCTCTGATTTGTCGCAGGCGCTGTATGTTTCGATGGAAGATCTGTATTTTTCGAACCATACGCTTGTCGAATTGGCAGAGTTGTTCGTTACCTATGGAGGCAAACACCTTTTTGTCGACGAAATTCATCGTTACCCCAACTGGAGTCGCGAGGTGAAATTAATATACGACACCTTTCCACAACTCAAAATGACTATCAGCGGATCGTCCTTGTTGCAAATACTGAATTCAGAGGCCGACTTGTCGCGTCGTTGCATCACATTTGTTATGCAGGGACTATCGTTCCGCGAATTTCTGCGTTTTTACAAGAATATCGATTTGCCAAAGGTTGACCTTGAATATGTGTTGCATAATTGCGACAGACTTTGCAGTGAGGTGGGCAGCCTTTGCCGTCCGGTGCAGATGTTCAGCGAATATTTGCGTTATGGATATTTTCCGTACTATCTCGAGGGGGAGAAACGTTATTACCAACGTATTACCAACATTGTGGATTATGTCATCGGCACCGAGTTGCCGTTGGTCTGCAAAGTGGAGACCGTAAATGTCCGCAAACTACAGATGCTCTTGAATATTGTTTCGGGGCTTGTTCCTTACGAGTTGGATATTAGTAAGATAGCGACGACATTACAGGCATCGAGAAATACCGTGATGATGTATCTGGATTATTTGTACCGTGCAAAAATCATCAATTTGATATATTCCGACGCCCATTCTTTCAAAAAAGTCCAGAAACCCGACAAAATGTATCTTGAAAATGCAAATATGTTATTCGCTTTGACGTTGGATAAGACAAATATCGGCACGGCGCGCGAGACCTTTGCGGTGAACCAGCTTGGTTATCAGCATCGTGTGGAGTACGGAAAAACCGACGGTGATTTTCTCGTTGACGGAAAATATCGATTTGAGATAGGTGGCAACAACAAGGATTTCAAACAGATAGCAAACATCGACAACTCCTATATCCTTGCCGACGATTTGGAATATGCCGCAGGAAACAAACTCCCTCTGTGGACGATAGGTTTCTTGTATTAGTTGATAGTTAAGCGTTTTTACATTTTACTAATAATCAGATAAATATAAAATTTGCTCTGTCGGGAGAGTAAATTTTGCCAAAAATTGCTCTATGGAGAGAGCAATTTTTCTAAATACTGACCGCTGATTACTGAATACTAATCCCTGCCCACTACTTCCCGCTTTTCCTGCGGTTGCACTCGCGGCAGAGCATCTGGCAGTTGTCGGCAATGGTGCGGCCGCCTTTGCACCACGGCGTGATATGGTCGGCTTCCATCTGTTCCAGCTCGAAATGCTGTCCGCAGATAGGACATACGCCCAGCTGACGCTCATACACCTCGCGGCGGGTGTTGGCATCGAAAGCACGGATGCCCAGCTCATGCTCGTCGCGGCTGAAAACGTATGAATAGATGCCTTTCTTGCGTTCCACGTCGCTGTCCTCCATCAGATGTTTCACCTCTTTTTCAAGCTCCGCAGGGTCGTACACATTTCCGTTGTATTTGGCGTACAGCAGTCCCCATTCCACTCCTTTCATCTCGCGGCGGTAGTGGGTGAACATCGCTTTAACCCAGTTGATTACGTTGGTGAAATGGTTCCACAAAGCCACTGCATTGGCGTCGTGCTGGTGCTTGGCCATATATGGCTCGATGTTGCCTTCGCTAATCCAGCGTATTGCCGTTTCGAGGTAGGCTTGACGGTTCACCTCGCCGCTCACGTACTTGTTTCCCAAATTGTATGCGGCACAGTTGCCCTTGCTGAAATAACGTTTGGCGTCGCTCAGCCACGGACCGGCGTAAACGGCGTTGCGCAGTTCCTGCTCGGTAAGCTCCTCACCCGCAATGTTGATGGTGCGGAACCATTTGAGTTTCTCGCTGTCGGTGCCGCTGCACAGATACACCTGCAGGTCGTAGTCGAGAATCTGCTCCTGCTCGTCGTCGGTGAGGTTGTGGAAATAGCGGAACATATAGGCGAAATCGCCGTTCACATACTGGCAGATGCTGATGGTGCGCTGCTGGCCGTCGATAATTTCGTAGGTGCCGTCGTCGCGGACAGCCCAGTACATTACGTTGAGCGGAAAACCCTGCGTAAGTGTCTCTATCACAGCGTCGCGCTGTTTTTCTTTATATACAAACTCGCGTTGGTAGGGCGGACGCACGTCGAGCCGACCGCTGTAGGCACGCACGCCGTCTTCGTTGTTGTCGCAGTAGCCCTTTACAAGGTCGCGGACTTTGATTTGGTGTAGCTTTATCTCCATTTTTCTTTGTTATTAAGAGAAATCTCCTGACGGAGAATTTTTGTGTTATTCTTCGGCTGCCATTGGCAGGTTTGATTCGTTTTCGGTGTATTGTTTCGGTTGCGAAGCAGCTTGCTGTCGGCGACGGATAATTACTCGGGTGTAGAGTCCTTTCCCATTTAAAACGGGTGCGTCATATCTATCGCATGGCTTTTTTATGTTTTCGAGAAATCCATCTCCACCTCTGTCTGTAGTCCAAATTATCTCGAATTGTTCAGGATTATACTTGTCCAAAAATGTAATAGGCACCCCCATCAAACCATCGTAGTCACATGGAATATCGGTATATGTGTTGACATTTATAGCGTCATAATTATCATATTTTGGATATTCTTCGGGAGTATAATGTTTGTATAAAATTAAATCCTCGTTATGTTTGGCAACGGGCATATTAGTAAACCAACACGATGTTGAAACACGGGCAATCTTTTTGCCATTTTCAAGATGATGATACTTTTCCCAACTATCTGGAACTTGAAAAAACATTCCGACATTAAAATTTGTATAGCCTGTCCGAATTTTGTTCTCCTGAAACATCTTGAAAGTAATCTTGTATTTTAAAGCATTTGTGTTTCCAATGATGATAAATTGTTTGTTATAATTATTCAACAAAGCTAAATATTCGCGGAATAAAGAGAAAGGTGGATTGGTTACAACAATATCAGCTTCTTTAAGTAATTCCACACATTCTACACTATCAAAAGAACCATTTTCTTGCAATTGCGATAAAACATTTTTGTTGTTTTTAATCAAATATTGAACATCCGCAAGATTTACAGCACCATCTCCATTATAATCTTTAACTTCTGTTATTTCAACTTTATGTGCTGTTTTTTTATGGAAATCTTCTGTCCCATCAAACGAAAGTGGCAATTCGTAACCAGCTATTGGAGAACCATTGTAACACGTCGCAATTAATTTTTTTAATTTCCAAGCATTGAAATTTAAAGCGAAAAATTTGAAGAAATTGCTTTCGTATGGGTCATCGCAATTGCAAAGTACTACTTTGTTTTCAAAATATTGTTTGTAGTATCTCAGTTCTTTTGATATGTCTTCTAATCTTGTGTAAAATTCATCATTTCTTGCAATTCTTGCAGCCGTTAAATCTGTTCTTGCCATCGTGATTGATAGTTTGTGCAACGCTATCAATCACTTATCGGCAAAAAAGAAAGGTGCAGGCCTTTCTATCGCATTCACGAGGAGCGTCGGAGAACCTCGCTGTACAGTTAGAATTACCCACACCATTTGGTGTGAGCATCAACTTTACACTGTACAACGGAGTATTGCGCTTCCGTGAATGTTATTATCCGATAATTCTAAATCATCAGTTTCCGACGCTTTTGATTTGAATGCGAATAATAGCTAATGCTTTGGTTTATAATATTTTAATTTACTATCTTTTTGGTATTTTTGTCGTGTTTAAATTCAATTAATCAGTCATTAATGATATCATAAGCCCATTCGGGTATGTTTTCTGTGTATCGCTTAACAATTTCTCCGTTGGCAAAACGCACAAGCAATTTTGCATCGGCATTGT
>JAEENM010000087.1 GCA_016283745.1 Bacteroidales bacterium
GGTGCGACGGCAGTTCGCTGGTTGGCATCACAAAACGGTCGGCCACCACGACATAATGCTCGCAGTCGTCGAGGATGCGGATGATGGAGGCGTTGTGCATCGGACGCTCGGCCACGTCGCGCATACGGCGGTTGGTGCCTTTGCAAAGGAAATAGCAGCCTTTCAGGTGGGGCAGGCGGGTGCCGATGGAAATCATCCGACGTTTCTTGCCATCCACTTCTATTTCAGGATTTTCCTTCACCGGCGGCTGCCGGCGGAGACGCTCGTCCACCATGTCGGTGATGTTTATCACGATGTTGCCGCCATTGCGTTCGGCCCAGCCGTTCTGCCAGAGATAGCCCGCCACTTCGGCCATCTGCGAAATCGTTTCTGCAAGTTGATGTCTTTTGTTCATTATGTCGCTTTTATCTGTATTTTTTCTTCGTTTTTTCGGGGGTTAACACCCCCGCCTGTATTCTATCGCCCTTTCAGGGCTATTCGCTCACTGACACCTGAATACTGCCAACTGACCACTAATTGTCAATTTTCAATTATCAATTGTCAATTTTCCCATACCTTTCTTTCGTTATCTGCGCAAGCGATTTGCCTCGGGTGTTGGGACAGCCTAACGTTCCTACTATCAAAGAGATAAGTAGCAACGCTATCATGCAGTAGGCGGCTATGGTGAATCCCTCGCCATTTTCGCCGTAGATGTAGGTGAAAGTCAATCCCCAGACTGCCGACAATCCTCTGACAATGAAAAACATAAGTCCTTGCGCTCCGGCGCGGAACTTGGTGGGGAACAGCTCTGAGCCCCACAGGGCGTAGAAAATCTGCACCGAGATACCGCCTTCGATGCCCCAAAGTATGGTAAACAGCCACAGTCCGGCCTGACCGTTAACGCCCACGGTTACGATGATAACCCAAGCGCTGATGGCTACCAGAAGTCCGAGGATGTAGAACAGCCGATGACTGATTTTGTCGATAAGTCGCGAAAAGACGAAGGTGGTAGCCACGATGATGGCCCATTGTATGCAGTTCATCCAGTTGGCCTGCTCGTTGCTCACCCCGCCCGCCGTTTCGTAGATATGCGGCTGGAAAAAGCCCAGCACCGAGGCCACGAGGTTCCACGTGAGGTAGATTACGGCAAGGAAACAGACTGTCTTTATGGCGGTTTTGTTGGTGAAAAGCACCTTCATGGCATGGCCGAAGCCCTTCTTTTCGTTTTTATTTTCTGCCTCAGCCTTGCTTGCCCTCCATTCGTTGCTCTCATCCAGCTTGCGTTGCAGATTCCACGCCACGAAAGCCACCACCAGCAACGAGAAGAACACTATCCTTGAACTGAACACATTTACAGCTTCCGTCGCAAGTCCTTCGCCGCCAAAGAGTTGTGCCACTTTCTCCACCCATCCGAACAGGTAGCCGTCGGGGGCGAAAAACATACCGAGCAACAGTATTATCATCGGACCGAAACCCCACGACATCTGCGAGATACAGATATTGCGACCGCGGTTGCCCACCTCGGAACTCTCCGAGATGTAGGTCCACGAGGCAGGGACGCCAATGCCCACCGAGATGCCCGTTATCAGGAATCCGGCAAGGAGCATCGGGAAATTGATGGAAAGCATAATTGTCAGCACCCCAAGCATATACACCAGCAGGTTGTAGGTGTAGATGAACTTGCGTCCGTAGCGGTCGGCCAGAAAGCCGCCGATGATGGCACCGATGGCGGCTCCCAAACAGTTGGCACTGATGAAGTTGAGCCAACCGAGATGCACCTCACTGAGTCCCAGATAGTTCTGCCACAGCGTAAGTCCGCTGGCTCCAGCCACTATGGCACCGGCATCCAAGTAATTGGTGAGCGATACGACAATGGTGCTTTTCAATGTGCCATGACTTGTATTTTTTTTCCGGGGGTTGTCACCCCCGTTTGTAGTCTGTTGCCCCTTCGGGGCATTTTGGTATTGTTCCATTTTTTAGATACGCTTGCTTGTTACGGTTTTTTCGTATTCCTGCACGTTGGCGATGAAATCTTCGCCCACAGGCACGTTGTTTTTAAGGTTGAAATAGTCGTAAACGGCTCCGAAAGGCAGTGTCTTTGCCTCTTCCATCAGCGCCAGCAGCTCGAAACCCTGACCGTTGTTTTCGTACTCGCGGAGTTTTGCCAGCGGCTCCAGAAGTGCCTGCAACAGACATTTTTGCGTGGCCCGAGTGCCGATGATATAAGCCCCTATGCGGTTGATGGATGCGTCGAAGTAATCGAGGCCGATGTGGGCGCGGTGCAGTGCGTCGGCACGGACTATCTCCTTGAAAAGGTCGAGGGTTTGGTCGTTCATTATGGTCACATGGTCGGAGTCCCAACGGATGGGGCGACTCACGTGGAGCATCAGCTCGGGCACGTACAGCAGCAACGACGACACAAAGTCGGACACGTTTTCGGTAGGCTCGTAGTGACCGGTGTCGAGGGTGTACATCACCTTGCGGGTGGCGCAGTAGCCGGTGTAGAAGTCGTGCGAGCCGGCGGTGAAACTCTCCAGCCCGATGCCGAACAGCTTGGCTTCTAAACACGATTTCATATCGGGCAACGGCTCGGCCAGTATCTCGTCGAGCGAGGCGGCAAGCTGCTCGCGGTAACGTTTGCGGTTAACGGTGAGGTCTTTCAGTCCGTCGTGTACCCAGATGTTCATTATGCAGGGGTCGCCCTGTGCCTTGCCCATGGCGTCGGCGATACGACGGCAGCGTTTGGTGTGTTCTATCCAGAAACTGCGTATCTCGGGGTCGGGATTGGCGAGGGAGAGGTTGCCGCTCTTGGAATGACCGAAGGAGGTGGAGTTGAAATCGAGGCTCACGCCGATGCTCTTTGCCCAGTCCATCCAGCTTTGGAAATAGGAGGCATCCACTCTGTCGCGGTCCACGAACCGACCTTGGAAGTCGCCGTATATCTCGTGCAGGTTGACGCGCTGGATGCCTGCCAGCAGGCTGTTTACGAACTCGAGGTCGGAGCGCACCTCGTCGATGTTGCGGGCGCGGCCCGGGTAGTTGCCGGTGGTCTGTATGCCGCCCGAGAGTCCGGCGTTGCTCTCGAAACCCATCACGTCGTCGGCCTGCCAGCAGTGCAGCGAGATGGGGGTCTGTTCGAGGGTGGCAATGGCTTTGTCGGTGTCCACGCCAATGGCGGCGTAACGCTCTTTGGCAATGCTGTACGATTGCAGTATCTGTTGTTCGGTCATAGTGAAGTGTTATTTCAATGGCAATCTATTTCTTTTCTTCTCCTATTCGACTCAAAATTACGTATTTCGGTAAATCTTTTTTTGTTTTCTCCTGCTCGCCTACGGCTCACGAAATATTTCAAATCTTGTAAATCACTTTCGCCGTAGGCGAAATAATTTTTAAGATTCCATGGATTTCAGCCGCTTGCGGCTAGGAGCATTTCAACTATCAATTTATTTCTGCGAAACGGAGATTGTCTTTTTTTATAAAAAAATCCCCCAAACAGTGATGTCGGGGGGATTATGATTTGTCGGTTATTAAAGATGTACGGCTTTGCCGTAGGCCTGTTCGATGGCTTCCATGATGGCTTCGGACATGGTGGGGTGCGGGTGCACCGAGGCGGCCACCTGTTTGGCGGTGAGGCCGTTCTGTCGTGCCGACACTATTCCGGCAATCATCTCGGTGACGTTGTCGCCACAGAAGTGTGCGCCCAGAATCTGGTCGGTCTTGGCATCGATAACCATTTTGATGAAACCGTCGCGGTTGCCGGCTGCCGTAGCCTTGCCAGAGGCGGTGTAGGGGAATTTGCCCACCAGCACCTCGTATCCGGCTTCGCGGGCTTTTTTCTCGCTCATTCCCACCGAGGCCACTTCGGGAGTGGTGTAGGTGCAGCCGGGAATGTTGTTGTAGTTGACGGGTTGCGGGTCGTGACCGGCAATCTTCTCCACGCAAACAAGGGCTTCGGCCGATGCCACGTGAGCCAGTGCGGGACCGTGCACCACGTCGCCGATGGCGTAGTAGCCTTCCACGTTGGTGCGGTAGTAGTCGTCGACAACGATTTTGGTGCGTTCGGTGGCGATGCCCACCTCTTCAAGACCTATGCCTTCGAGGTTGGTGACAACGCCCACTGCCGAGAGTACTATGTCGGCATCCACCACTTCGGTGCCTTTTTTCGACTGAATGGTGACGTGGCAGATGTCGCCGTCGATGTCCACTTTCTCAACAGAAGCGGAGGACATCACTTTCATTCCCATCTTGCGGAACGAGCGGCTTATCTGTGCCGACACATCCTCGTCCTCGTTGGGGACAACGTTGGGCAGGAACTCCACGAGGGTAACTTGCACGCCTATCGACTGGTAGAAGAAGGCAAACTCGCTTCCGATGGCTCCGGAGCCTACCACCACCATGCTGTTGGGTTTCTGCGGCAGAGTCATGGCTTCGCGGTAGCCGATGATTTTCTTGCCGTCCTGCGGCAGGTTGGGCAGGTTGCGCGAGCGGGCGCCGGTGGCTATGATGATGTGGTTGGCCTCGTACACCGTAGCTTCGCCTTCGGCGTTGGTAACCTGTACTTTCTTGCCGGGCATCACTTTGCCGGTGCCGGTAAGCACGTCAACGTTGTTTTTCTTGAGCAGGAACTGCACGCCTTTGCTCATGGTCTCGGCCACTCCGCGGCTGCGGGCCACCATTGCGGGCAGGTCGGCTTCGGCGGGCTGTGCCGCCACACCGTAGGCCGAGGCGTGGTTTATGTAGTTGTACACCTGAGCGCTTTTCAGAAGGGCTTTGGTGGGGATACAGCCCCAGTTGAGGCATATCCCGCCAAGGTTCTCGCGTTCCACCACGGCGGTTTTCATACCCAGCTGTGCCGATTTTATTGCGGCAACATATCCTCCGGGACCGCTGCCAATAACTATTACATCGTAGTTCATATCTGTCGGTATTATTTTATTGTTTTGATTTTCAAAAGATTAAACCCTGTAGCACGGTGACAAGGATTGTACAAAGATACGTTATTTTGCCCTTTTTTACAACTTTTTTTGTTGCAGGATAGGGACAAAGGTGTATATTGTTTTGAAAAACAATGAGTTCTGTTACAATTTTATCAGAAGTTTCGATTGGGAAAGGTCGTAAGGGGTGGTGCCTAAAACACCTTCGGGGATTGGCATGCCAAGTTCCTTGAAATGTTTTCTCCAATATTTTATCGTACGGCCTTTTTTGTTGCGGAAATTCATCGGTTTTGCCTCGAAAAGATGATTGCCATTGCTGTCGAGAAAAGCTTCGTAGATTAGTTCGGAATTGTATATGGCGTTGTTGTCAGGCAGAAAAGCCTTGTCGCGGGGCATACCTACAAAACTCTTTGCACGCTTAATTACAGCTGCAGTGTCGAAAGGTACGGCAAAACGGAATACATCGAAATCGTGAATGTGCCAACGGCTGTAGGGAATGCGCCTTACGGTGTCTCCAATGGCTTCGATTATCCACAAAATGTTTGCGCTGTCGCATTCCACCAGTGCCACGCGGGTGTATTCGCCGCTACATTCTTGCAGGGCTTTTTCCATTGGAACATAATTTTGTCGAGTGTAAAAAATCAAATCGCCGTTTTGCAAAGTGCTGTTGGGCTGCAATGTATTGTTGTTTAGCTGGTTGAAAAGCCTCATAGTGTCGGGCATCAATTTGCGTAATGTCTGCCACAGGCAAGGTTGATAACTGACAAAATCGGCTTTTTTCATACTGATATTCATTGGTAACAGCCATGGAAAACGTGTGCCGCCACCGAGTTTGTTGCCTTCACATACATCGTTGCTAATCCGCAGAGTGTCGTCAGCGGAATTTACGATAACAATGTAGTAGCCGGTATGATTCGAACAAAAGAAACCACCATAGTTATAGACTGCCCGCAAGTCCACAGAAGTATCCTGCAAACCGAAATCCTGCGGGGTGGGGAAAATATTGTAACATTCTCCAAGTCGTAGCAAAGCCTGTTCCACTTCTTCCACGGGCAGTTCGCGTTTCTCCGACTTTTCTTCCACATCGTTGTAAGTTTCTCGTAGAATTCCGTTTTCTTGTTTGTATCTCACATTGTGGCTGATATAATGGAAACAGCCACGGCGAAAAGTCTCGATACACACCTCCTGTAAGCCGGCTTTCACAAAGTCGCCAAATGGCTGTGCAATGATGTATGGCTCTATGTTGCCAGCTGTATCAACGGTGTAGTTGGTGTTGTCATAACCCAAACATACGATACGGTCGAATAGTTCGGGATGTGGCATTAGTGAGTTTGCTCGTAGGGGTGCGGCCACACGGTACCAGCCTTTAGCATCTTGCAGGTATATGCTTTTTCCGTCGCTGCCCCACGTCAGCGTACCGTGTTTAAGGGTCATTGGCAGTTTCTCGATGGGGCGTTCATCGGTGTAAAACGGACAGGTGTCAGTTTTTCCGTCGGGGGCTATGCGTATCACACTGTTTTTATATGTTACGCAATAAGCTTTGCCATTTATCACCCCGATTATTTTAGCGACTTTTATATTGAAATGTTGCACTTTGTCCCAGTTTGTGAGGCGTGCCAACTGGCCACTGTCGCTTATTGCCCACAACGCTCCCGACAGGGAGTCCACCTCGTAGTCGTAAAGCTCTATGGCCGGACGCTCCCAATGGATTGTTCCTTTGAGCGATGTGATAAATGTCTGGTTGCCTTCGGTAACAATCAGGTAGTCGTTCCACTGCCTTATGCGGTTTATCCATAAGTCATCGTTGTCGTGCTTTGCTCCCCCGATTTGTTCAAAAGGTGCCGTAATACGGTGTATTGTGCGCCAGTTGTCGGAGGTGGAGAAGATGCTGTTTGTATAATTGCCCACATAGCCGCTGTCGGTATTGAACATAAAGAGAGTGTGGATTCCTGTTTCGCCATCGAAATCGGTGCGCAACACTTGGAAAGAGCGACCGCTGTCGGAACTGTGGGCAAGTATGCCTTCACTTCTGCCCGAAGCGGAACCTAGCCAGATGTGTCCGTCGGAGCGGTAGCTAAAGTCGTGTACCCAGTCGAGGCGTGGGTCTATCACCACGGTGTCCCATGTTTTGCCACAATTGGAGGTGCGTAGTACAAAATCGTCTTCTTCTCGGCCATCCAGGAAACCGGCGGCCACAAGGGTTTTGTCGCCGAAAGCCGCCATGCGCTCAAAAGAACCGCCATGTAGAAATCTTTCTTCTTTTGGTGAATTCGCTGTTCGCCAAGAGGAATGTATGTTGTCGGCGGTGTATATCATGCCGCAGGCGGTGCTCATCCACAGCCGTCCCGAAGACGATACGCATAAATTTGTGTAGCACCTCACGTCAAGGTCAGCGCGGCGGTCGCGGTGCTGTGCTTGCAAAGTGGTGGCAAGAAGCAGGATGATTGTCGTCAAGTACAATTTTTTCATAAATGATTTATTACATAGTTATTGTTTTGATTTTCAAAAGATTGTGCCTATTGCCGTGACAATATGGTTTCTACAAATATACGATTTTTTTTGAAATAGTG
The DNA here is from genome assembly GCA_016283745.1 of Bacteroidales bacterium. Lineage (GTDB taxonomy): Bacteria > Bacteroidota > Bacteroidia > Bacteroidales > P3 > UBA1219. The sequence continues at coordinate 7,484 of JAEENM010000087.1, forward strand.
AGTTGCGAACTGTGATGTAAAGATTTTCAGATTGACAGATTTTCCGATTTTCTGAATGTCTAATAATCATTGTCAATTTCAACTTTCACCTTTCAATTTTCAACTGATAACGGATTTCGCCTGCACCATGACATTCCCCAAGGCTGTGGCCTCGGTAGGTCCCGCTACCACGGGGAGACCTGTGGCCTCGGAGGTCCAGCGGTTGAGGAGGGTGTTGGCGGAGCCGCCTCCTATCACATGCAGACGCCGTATCTCGAAAGGTGCGAACTGCCGCAGCATCCCGAGCACTTCGGCATAGCGTTCGGCCAGACTGTGGTAGATGCAGCTCAGCATCTCGCCGTCGTTCTGCGGTACGGGGAAGCCCTTCTCCGCAAGGTCGGCACGAATTTCGCTGTCCATGTCGTCGGGATTGGCAAAACGTGGGTCGTCGGGATTTATCCTTCCTGCAAAGCCTTCGCATCTCTCCGCCATCGCCACCATCTCGGGATAGCTGTAGTCGCGTCCCTGCGCATGCCACGACTTGCGGCACTGTTCCACCAGCCACATCCCGGTGATGTTTTTCAGAAACCGTGTGGTGCCTTCGATACCGCCTTCGTTTGTAAAGTTATATCTCTCTGATTCCGTGTTTATTATCGGCGACGGGACGACAATCCCCATCAGGCTCCACG
>JAEENM010000088.1 GCA_016283745.1 Bacteroidales bacterium
TATATTCCTCTTTGCCAGTGTGTTTGGGGTTCTGTTCTTTCTTCTCCTGTCCCACGAGGGCGGCGGCGGCACTGCGGTGGTGACCGTCGGCGATGTACATGGCGGGAACCTGTTTGTCGAAGATGTCAACGAGTTCGGCGATGGTGGCTTTGTCGTCGATAACCCAGAAACGGTGGCCGAAGCCGTCTTCCTTGGCGATGAAGTCGTAGATAGGTTTCTTTGCTGTGATGCCGGCAACAATCTCGTCGATACGAGCGATGGCGGGATAGGCGAAGAACACGGGTTCCACGTTGGCATTGGTGATACGCACGTGTTTCATGCGGTCTTCCTCTTTGTCCTTGCGGGTGAGTTCGTGTTTTTTAATCACCTTGTTCACGTAGTCCTCGCTGTAGGCACAGGCTACGATACCGTACTGCCATTTGGCGTCGGCAGCGGTGGGGTTCATGCTCTGGGCGTAGATGTAGAGTTTTTCCTCTTCATCTTTCACCAGCCAACCGAGGTCCTTGAACAGGTTGTAGTTTTTCACCACCTGCAGGTACACTTCAGGCGAGTGTTCGTCGGTGCCTTTGGGGAGGTCTATCTCGGCCTTGGTCACGTGGAGAAGGCTGTAGGGGTTGCCCTCGCATTCAACGCGAGCCTCTTCGGAATTCAGTACGTCGTAGGGACGTGAAGCCAGTTTTTCGACGATGTCGACGGGCGGGCGAAAGCCCTTGAAAGGTTTTATTATGCTCATTGTTTTTTTTAATTATGATGTTTATTATTATCTTTTTGAATACTATTTTCAGCCTGCAAAGATACGATTTTTTACTTTACTATTTGACAAAATCTTTCGGAGTGAAAACCGGTATGCGCGAAGGAGAATAATCTGCCACATTTCTTGTAATAATTGCTTCTGCTCCAAACGAAAGGGCGGAATAGTATTGTATCGCGTCTTCCAAATCGCCAAATTCACTTTGAAGCATCCGATCTATAACCGCCTCATTTACAGTAGTAATAGTGCAAATAGATTTCACCACAGAAAGTTTAGCGACTATTTCACTACGCGTATATTTAAAACGTTGCATCAAATAGATGGCTGTTGAAAAAGAAAGCGAACAACACAGTATTTCCACTTCCTTACGGTCGGCCATACTGAAAAGCACAGCGGCATCTTTGGCCCATGGCTCGCGTTCCAACAGCAAGTCCAAAAGAACATTGGTGTCTATAAAAACCTTTCTCATAGATACTTTTCTTTTAAGTATTCTTCTCGAGCTGCCTCCAATTGTTCATCGGTCACATCCACCGAATGACCTGTAAACAGACCTGCCACCAAAGGCGTTATTCTGGCCTCTCCGCTCTCTTTTCTCCTACGAAGCAAGCGAACATAGTCGGCCACAATCCTCAGCATATCAGGCGTAAAAGTGTTGAGGTCGTTGTTTATAGCTGTTCTAATATCTGTTGATGCCATATTATCTAAACCATTAAAAAAGTCCTGCAAAGATACGATTTTTTCCTGACATAGAGAAAACATTTTTTCCAAAGTAAAAAAAACTGTCCTTCTCCCCTATTTTTCCATGGCCTCCGAGTCGCCCTCATCGGTGTCGTCGCGCCTGAAAATCTTGTACCCCAGCATCGCCACGGTTATCGACATCAGCGGCGAAATAAGGTTGAAGAAACAGTACGGCAGGTACTCCACCGTGGCTACTTTCAGCACCACCGACTGTGTCATGCCGCAGGTGTTCCACGGCACAAGTACGGAGGTTACCGTGGCGGAGTCCTCGGTGCTGCGGCTCAGCAGACGCCCCTCGAAGCCTTTTTCTTTGTACAGTTTCTTGAAAATATTGCCAGTAAGCACTATGCTCAGGTACTGGTCGCCGGTAACCATGTTGGAGAAAAGTCCTGTACCCACCGTCGTCGACACTATGGAACGCCGTCCGCTCACGCCTTTGGCAAGCGCCGAAGTGATGCTCTGTATCATCCCCGTTCCCGAAAGGGCTCCGCCGAAAGCCGCGGCACAGAAAATCAGGAACACAGTGCTGAGCATCCCCCTCATGCCGCGCGTCTGCACCAGACCGTCGAGCACCTCGTTGCCCGTTGACAGCGACGTACCGCTGTAATACGACAGCATCAGGCCACGGAAACCGCTGCCCTCTCCTACCTGCGTCACAATGTCGGGCTGGGCGAAAAGCATCACCACTCCGGCCACGAGCGCCGAAAGGAACAGCACCATTATTGCGGGCAGCCGCAAGGCTATCAGCACTGCGGTGAACAACGGCACCAGCAACAGCCACGGACTTATCACAAACACAGTTTGAAGGCCTTCTTCGAAAACGGCTTGTTGCACTCCCGCGTCGGTGGTGTGACAAAGACTTGCCGCCAGAAACACCGTCAAGGCGATGGCAAACGACGGCACTGTGGTGATAAGCATATAACGTATGTGGGTGAACAGCGGCACCTCGCCCACCGACGAGGCCAGCACGGTGGTGTCGGAGAGCGGCGAAATCTTGTCGCCGAAATAGGCTCCGGATATGATAGCTCCTGCCGTCCAGCCGACGGAATAGCCGTGCGCCGTGCCTATGCCCATCAGGGCTATGCCTATGGTGGCAATGGTGGTCCACGAACTGCCCGTAACAAGCGACACCAGCGCGCACACCACACAGGTGATGAACAGGAACACCGACGGGTGGACTATCTTCATCCCGTAGTAAATCATGGTGGGCACCACGCCGCTGAGCATCCAGCTGCCCGACACCGCCCCGATAAGGAAAAGTATCAGTATCGCACCGCCTATAGTCTTGATATTGTTCAAGATAGCCCCGTCGATGCGGCTCCACGGCACTTTGTAGAAAAGCATGGCAATGGCCACGGCAATACCTGCGGAAAAGAGCAGCACCGTCTGGCTGGCGCCGTCCAGGGCGTCGGAACCGAACACACGTATCACCAGCACCTGCAACGCCACAAGCACCACAAAAGGCAGCATGGCCACAAGCCAGTGGATACGGGGTGTCTGTGCAGTTTCTGGACTTTCCATCACGTTGGTTTTTCTATTGTTTCAGAGGTGCAAAAATACTGATTTTTTGCGACAATAGAAAATATATTTTGCCAAACGGGAAAAAAATCATACTTTTGCAGGACAAAAAGCACGAATCACATCACAAAACAGTTGCGCCCGGCACATATCAGGGCTTTCCGTTATGAAGAAAACGACCTTTATACTTACAATGCTGATAATCACCGCAATGGCCATAGCCCAGAACCACACCACTTTTCTCGGACTGCCCTTAAATATGAATCTGGAGGCCTTCTCCAAAGCCTTGGAAGGCAAAGGCTATGCCCTGCAGTCCAGCGACCAAGCCACAAAAGCTGTATTCACGGGCAATTTCGGCGGAATCAACGATATGGAAGTAACCGTTCTGGCAACACCCAAAAGCCACACCGTGTACTTTGTCGGTCTCTCAAAAAAGAGCTCCGACACGGATTTCAAACAGCAGTACACGAACATGTACGAGGCGTACTATAGCGACCTTCCCAAAGAAACAACCGGTGCGCGAAATTTCAATCTCGGAAGCGTAAGTTACGACTTTGAGACGCATGGCTATAATCTTATCCCCGGCAAAGGCAAAGAAAAATACGGCAGGGTGAATTTCGTTTATTACAACTATGGCGAATACCAGCAGATTATCGTGGAATTTATCGACATCGCCAACAAAGATTTGTCAGAAAAAGAAAAATAGACGCCTATGACATCATTCCTCATGCATTTCATCGTAATACGACTGGTTATTCTTCTGCTTCTGATAATAACCACCTTCTTCAGCATCTACTCTTTTGTAAACGTTATAAAGCTAAAGAGAAAGGTAAAAAAGCTCGCAAAACAGCAAAAGGACGAGAAATAACATACACAAAACGGCAGTTGCGCAGAACCGTAATATTTTTATGACAGAAAGAGCAACTATAACACCATGAAAATCATTCTAATAATAACAAGAGCCCACTTATTCACATCATGAAAAGAAACAAAAAAATCATTCTTATTGTATTGGTTTTTGCAGCATTGGCAGCCGCTCTGTGTGTTTTTCTTATTATAAAACACAATCACGATTCCGCAGTAAAATTAAGCTGCAAATATGGTTTTATCGACAAAACAGGAAAGATTGTGATACCTTTAGAATATAACGATGTAGATTATCATTTCTCGGATGGCTTGGCACGAGTAGTGAAAATCACGAAAAATGGTGCTATAGAGTGAACTGAAAGAATTGTCACGGAATATAATTCCTTTTGCTTCTGATAATTACCACCTTTTTCAGCATTTACGCTTTTGTAAACGTTAGAAAGCTAAAGAGAAAGGTAAAAAAGTTCGAAAAACAGCAAAAAGCTGGATAATAACACGAATTTTCAGTACAAAAAATTGTTGTACGGGTAGCGGATGGCGTGTATCCTTTTGATATTGTTGTACATAAGCTCGCGCAGCTTGTCGATATTCTGCTTGTCCTTGGCGGAGATGAAAATGGTGTTCTCGCTGTCCTTGGCAAGCCAGATGTTCTGCAGCATCTCAAGGGTGTTGTTGGCTTTGGTCCACGGCGTAAGGTCGTCGGGGTCCTTCTCCTCGAAAGTGTAGGCGTCGGTTTTGTTGAACACCATCAGCGTGGGCTTGTCGTTGGCTCCTATCTCGGCAAGGGTTTTGTTCACCTCGTTAATCTGTTCCTCGTAGTCGCGGTGCGATATGTCCACCACATGTATAAGCAGGTCGGCCTCGCGCACCTCGTCCAAGGTGGATTTAAACGACTCCACCAGGTTGTGGGGCAGCTTACGGATAAAACCCACGGTGTCGGTCAAAAGAAACGGCAGGTTGTCTATCACCACCTTGCGCACAGTGGTGTCGAGGGTGGCGAAGAGTTTGTTCTCGGCAAAAACATCACTCTTGCTCAGCAGGTTCATAAGCGTGGACTTGCCTACGTTGGTGTACCCCACAAGTGCCACACGCACAAGACTTTCGCGATTTTTTCGCTGCAGCACTTTCTGTTTGTCGATGGATTTTAGTTTCTCTTTGAGCAACGTTATCTTTTCGGTGATGATACGACGGTCGGTCTCTATCTGTGTCTCGCCGGGACCGCGCATGCCTATGCCGCCCCGCTGACGCTCGAGGTGCGTCCACATACGGGTGAGTCGCGGCAACATATACTGATACTGAGCCAGTTCCACCTGCGTGCGGGCTATCGAGGTGCAGGCGCGTTTGGCAAAGATGTCGAGGATAAGCGTGGTGCGGTCGAGGATTCGCACCCTCAGCTCGCGTTCGAGGTTACGCAGCTGCGAGGGCGTAAGCTCGTCGTCGAAAATGACGAAATCCACCTCGAGGGCGTCCACAGCCTCCTTCACCTCCTCCAGCTTGCCTTTGCCCACGTATGTACGCACGTCGGGACGCTCCAGTTTCTGCACAAAAGTCTTCACGCTCTCGCCACCTGCCGTCTCCAGCAGAAAGGCCAGCTCCGAGAGGTACTCGTTGGTACGTTCCATAGTCATATTGGCCGAGCATACGCTCACCAAAATGGCTCTCTGGGGTTTCTGCGCTGTCTCTATCATAAAACAATTATATTACGTAACAATCTCTGACTCAAATTTTTTAACACAAATTTCCATGTAATTATCCATCAATCATCGCGTTACAATAATTTATGGTAAATTTACGGCAATTATATGTTTAATAAAGAACATCCAAAATTGTTGTTCATTTCGTTATTTTTTTATCTTTGAAAACAAGTCCCACATCACTATTCCTGCCGTAACGGACACGTTCAGAGAATGTTTGGTGCCGTACTGCGGTATCTCCAAGCATCCGTCGCTGGCATCCACCACCTCTTGTGCCACGCCGTCTATCTCGTTGCCGAACACTACGGCGGTTTTACGGCCGTCGGCTTTGAAATCCTGCAACATCTCGCTGCCTTCGGCCTGCTCCACGGAATAAACGGCATAACCTTCGTCGCGCAGATGTTTCACGCAATCCAGCGTCTCCTCCATATACTCCCAGTCCACGGAGTTCTCGGCGCCGAGGGCGGTTTTGTGGATGTCGCGGTGCGGAGGTGTGGCGGTGATGCCGCAAAGGTAGATCTTCTCAATACGGAAAGCGTCGGCGGTGCGGAACACGGAACCTATGTTGTTCATACTCCGCACGTTGTCCAAAACCACTACTATCGGGGTCTTTTCCGCATGCTTGTATTCCTAAACGCTGATGCGGTTGAGTTCGTCCCTTGTCAGTTTCTTCATATCAGTTCTTGA
>JAEENM010000089.1 GCA_016283745.1 Bacteroidales bacterium
TTATAAATCTTACAACACCTAATGCGCCAACCAACGTTTACGACTGGGAAGTGTTCTATCATACATCCAATCCGGTGAGGTACTCTAACACATTTGAGCCGTCGCACCGCTGGACCGGTTCCACAACAGAATTCTCAGGCTCTAACCTTGTGCGTCTTATCACCACCAATCAGGTGCAGACAGCCAGTGGCGGTTTCGTGTCTTGTGTTGATACCGTTGAGAACACGGTGTTGGTTATCAACGACCTGTTGCAGTTCCCCAACACAGTAACTCCCAACGGAGACGGAATCAACGACATCTTCGAGATCAAGAACCTGATAGACGGCGGTGGATTTACCGACAACGAACTTTATATCTACAATCACTGGGGACGTAAGGTGTATCACAAGACAGGTATCTCCACCCGTGAAGATTTCTGGGATCCTGCAGCGAACAACGATCCCGACGGTACTTATTACTACCGTTTCTCGGCCAAGGGTTATATGGGCAATATACTGCGCAATGGAACTATAACCGTAGTAAGGTGATGATTTAGATATGTTGCTATGTTCCGGCCGGCTTGGATATTAGCCTCTTTACTGCTGGTTTCGACTTTGGCGAAAGGTCAGTTTATGACTGATACAGTTCCGTATTGTTGCGATTTTGAAAATGCTGCGGAACGCGCCTACTGGCGTTTGGCCAACACCACAACCAGCAATTCTAACAAGTGGATTATAAATCAAGCCGTACAAAATGGTCCCGGCCAGTACAGCCTGTACATATCGAACGATAATGTTAGTAACAACTACTCGAATGTTCTTTCTAATTCCTACGCATACCGAAAGCTGTATTTTCCTGCCGGCGGCATATACGAAGCCTCGTACGATTGGATGTCGCAAGGATATGTTGTAGGAGCAGCCTCGTATGCATATCTAAGGGTTTTTCTTATACCTGCTGCTACAGCCACATTTGCCGGAGGTAGCCAAATGGCTGGTCTTTCTTTGACTTCGTTGCCTACAGGTGCGATAGCGTTGGACGGAGGTGCCGGACTGAACAACAACAGTTCGTGGCAAAACCATGTAAGCCCGTTGGTTGTGGTGCCTGCAGCTGGTGAATATTACCTCGTCTTCTATTGGTACAACTCCAGCTCCCAAGTTACCCAGCCTCCGGCAGCCATAGATAATATATGTGTGCTTCCCGTGAGCTGTCCCGAACCCATAAATATTTCGCACCGTTACATTGGCAACGGGTGTGAGGAGATATCGTGGACGAGTTACTCCAACAATCCCAACACGGTGTATCAGATAGAATACGGCCTCGAAGGCTTTACTCTCGGATCGGGAGCGGTTCTTTCCACATCACACACCACAGACACCGTTTGCGGACTCAGGGAGAATGTTACTTACGAATTTCATGTGCGTGCCATCTGCGACTCTAACGACACCAGTCGCTACAGCTCCCCCGTGTATGTCCGCAGATGCTTGCAACGTTCCACACCTCAATGTATTGATTATACTGTTCTTACGGGGCCTAACGTTACCTGCACCTACGGCACATATAGTTTTTACAACAATTATACAAGTTCAGGTTCGGGTCCGTACGCTAATGTGGGCATACGTAATCCAAACAACGGCTATGGAGGCAGCGATATAGGGATAGGGGCGTCGCATGCCATCCACAGCGATCTTTCCGAAAGAGACTCTTTTACCTTTTTTCAGCTAAAGACTATACCTGACGGCTATTGCGAGTCGGTCCGTTTGGGATGTAGATGGGGCGGGTGTGTTTGCCAGGCTACCGCATACCGCATGGTAGTGGATACAAGCATTGCTGATTTGATTCTAATCAACTATGCTGTAGTGTTGGTGGAACCGGGTTCTGGACATCCACCAAACCAGAAACCACGTTTTGTTTTCGAGATACTCGATACCAACGGCAACCTTTTGGATTCGAATTGCACATACGCCAACATACATGCGGGTATGGCATCGCTGTCGTGGAATCGGGGCATCCGACTAGTGGAGTCTACGCAGGAAAACCAAGTATATTGGAGAGACTGGTCGCCCATAGGTGTTGACATTTCGCCTTATCAGGGGCAGCCAATCGTGGTTCGTATAACCTCTTTCCATTGCGGACAGTGTGCACAGTATCACGCTGGTTATATATACTATACATTGGATTGTGCAAAAGCACGGATAACGAACAACTCATGTGCGAGCGAGGACCGGACTACCACGTTTACGGCACCGTCGGGTTTCCGCTACCGGTGGTATAACCCAAGTCATCCCGGGTGGACATCCGACCAACAAACCGTTACGGTGGCTGTGGACAGCAGCACATACTACTGCGATGTGATTTTTACTGGCGACACTACGTGCAAGTTCACCCTTTCGACTATGGCCATACCAAGATACCCGCATGCCGGTTTTACCGTTTCTTTGGATACGACAAACTGCAAATACTATGCCGATATCACAAACACAAGCTACGCATCGACCAGTGCCCAAGACACAGTTCCCCTGGGCAGATGTGAGATGTTTTACTGGGATTTCGGCGACGGCACCACATCGACATCCGAAAATCCAGGTCGGCACGAATACCAAACCGCCGGAACATATACAATAATGCTTGTGGCCAAGACTGCCGACGAAGCTTGTGCCGACACCGTTTATCGTACTGTCAAATTCAATCCTCCTGTGCCCATAACCCTGTCGGGCGACACGTTGGTATGTAGAAATGCACTTGCCCATTTGGAGGTTAACGAGCCAAGCGCAGTGCTTTTCCAATGGAGTAATGGCGAAACTACCCGTGGCATAGATATCTTGATAACCGATTCCATAACCCTTTCGGTACACGTGACAGACCGTTTGGGATGCGAATACGACCTTATGCACCATATAGATATGGACACAGTGCCTCTGCCTATATTCGAGCCGACGGTTTTTGAAGACTGCGTGCCCTTCCGGCTCAGGATAACCGATATAAATGTGGAGAGTCTGGGCAACACCTACAGTTGGGACTGGGGCGACGGTTTCCGAACTATAAACGACAGCACCCACACCCACATTTACCGCAAGGCCGGGACATACCCCTTCTTGTGCTTTATACTCAGTTCCAGTGGCTGTCGCGACACCGTCGGCCTGACGGCTTATGTGTACGAGCCGCCCCACAGCGCTTTTTCGTGGAATCCCGCCGTGCTGTCGGTGTTCGATCCCCAAATAACTTTCATAAACCTGACTACCCCCGACTACGATAATATCTATGACTGGGAGATTTACTATCATGACCAATCCCCGGTGTTTTTCCCCAACACTTTCGAGCCAACCTACACGTGGACCGGCGATATGTCGGAGTTTACGGGACTGAACTTGGTGAGACTTATGACCACATCCCACATCCCGACACACAGTGGTAATCCTTTGACATGCTACGATACGGCTGAAGCCAAAGTTCTGATAGTTAATATTCTGTTGCAGTTCCCGAATACAGTGTCACCCAATGGCGACGGCATTAACGACATTTTTGAGATAAAAAATCTTTTGGAAGGCAACGGCTATACCGACAACGATTTGTATATCTACAACCATTGGGGCCGGAGGGTGTATTACAAAAAGAATATCTCCAAACGCGAGGATTTTTGGGATCCGTCGCTCAACAACGACCCCGACGGCACTTACTACTACCATTTCACAGCCAAGGGCTATCTGGGACACGTTCAGCGCAACGGTGTTATTCAAGTGGTGCGATGATAAAAAACATACAAAGTGAACAAGACTAACTTTCAGGCACAGCTGGATTTGCTGATAGAAAGGAACAATGAGGCGGGGATAACCCCGTCGCTTCTATTGCATTGCTGTTGCGCCCCCTGCAGTAGTTATGTGCTTGAGTATCTGTCGGATTATTTCAGGATAACGGTTCTTTACTACAATCCCAATATCTCGCCTGAGGAGGAGTATTTGAAACGCAAGGCTGAGCTTAATCGTCTAATTGACGAAACGCCTTACCCCAACCCTGTGTCGGTGGTGGATTGCGACTACGACCCGACAATCTTTTTCGACAGCGTGAAGGGTTTGGAACAATGTCCCGAAGGCGGCGAACGCTGTTTTGTGTGCTACGACCTGCGGCTGCGGAAAACGGCCGAGGTGGCGAAAGAAAAAGGTTTCGACTACTTCGCCTCCACGTTGAGCATAAGTCCGCTGAAAAATGCCGCCAAACTGAACGAGATAGGGCAGAGGCTGGCCGAAGAATACGGCATCAATTGGTTGCCCAACGATTTCAAGAAACGCGAGGGCTACAAGCGCAGCATCGAGCTTTCGAGACAGCACGGACTGTACCGGCAAGACTACTGTGGGTGCGTGTTTTCGAAAAGGGCGGGGGAGTGATTTTTTTGGAGTATTATTTGTAAAAAAGAAGGAACTCCGGTGCAAGGAGTTCCTTCTTCGTTTTTTTTGAGTGATTGTTCGATTACAGCATAGCCGACACGATAATATAACTCAAATAAATTGGAAGGAAAACCACTAATGGAGCTATGTACCATGAGTAGCATTCCTTGTCGTTGGATTGACAAGCCTTGAGTGTTTGGCGTGCTGCACTGAAACCCATCGATATGGCATAAACCGATATAAGCATCATAATTAATGCTGCAAAGCCATAGCCGCTTGGTATTTTTCCAAAAGCCAAACCGATTAAAGTGCTTTTGTCGGTATTGACAAATATCAGAAATGTAACAAGCAATGCAATCATAGCCATTGTAAGAATGAGTACGTGCAACGACGACTGGCGGAAAGCCATAATAATGTCGGGTTTCTGTTTTATTGCCATGAAAATGAACATAAACAAGCTTATGAACAGCGAAAAGAAAATCGGCGTTGTTCCAATGGCCAGACTTGTTCCGAAACCGACAGCGTTGCCCAATTTGATGTGAAGAATGATGAACGCCATAAGTGTTATCAGTACAAATGACGACAATATCATACAAATTGGGTTTACAATTGATTTCGATTGGGTATTGTCAAGCCATTGTTGGGCACCTGTAGCCGGACGTTTTATTATTGCCAGAAGCATGTCCTTGAGGTCTTCGGTGAAAAAGCGTTTGATGTCGCCACCCCAGTCTAAGCCGTTGTTCTGCGGAGCGTTGGTGTATTCCTCCTGCTGCGGCTGGTTGATTTCTTGCGGAGCTTCGTTGTGCATCTCCTGTTGTTCAAATTCTTCCATATTATAAAGTGTTTTTGTTAGAGGCCCGTTTTTTTTGCGGACGGTCCGAATGGGCCGATGCTTCGTTAGGTCCGTTGGTTATCAGATAAAGCGACGGTTTTATTGAGCCATCGTTTCTTCTATCTCCTTGACGGTTTTGGGTATGGGCTTGCCAAGCACACGGCAGCCGTCGTTGGTGACGAGTATGTCGTCTTCGATGCGTATGCCGCCGAAGTCCTTGTATTTCTCCAGCACGTCGAAATTGATGAACTGGGCGTTGGTGCCTTCACGGTGCCATTTGTCGATAAGTTCGGGGATGAAGTAGCATCCGGGCTCGTCGGTGATGACGAAACCGGGTTGCAGACGGCGTCCGCAGCGTAGGCTGCCGAGACCGAACTGTTTGCTGCGTTCCGTTTCCTCGTCGTAGCCGACGTTGATTTCTCCGTAGTTCTCCATGTCGTGTACGTCGAGGCCCATCATGTGTCCGAGGCCGTGGGGCATCATCAGCGAGTGGGCACCGTTGGCCACTATGTCGTCTAGGTTGCCTTTGAGTATGCCGAGGTCCTTGTAGCCCTGTGCCAGGATGCGGCTGGCGGCGGTGTGCACCTCCTGATAGGTGATGCCAGGACGGGTTACGCGGATGGCTTCCATATTGGCGGCCAGCACTATCTCGTAGATGGTTTTCTGACGTTCGTCGAATTTGCCGCCCACGGGCACTGTGCGTGTGATGTCGCTGCAGTAGTTCATGGGGGTCTCGCAACCTGCGTCCATCACCAGCATGCGTCCGATTTTCAGCTCGTGGTTGTGGTCGTGGTTGTGCAGTGTCTGTCCGTTGATAGTCATAATGACGGGGAACGACACGGGGCCGCCGCCCATCAGCGCTGTGCCTTCCATAAAGCCTGCCAGCTCGTATTCGTAGCGGCCGGGTTGAGCCATTTTCATGGCACCCACGTGCATGTTGTACGCGGTGGCAATGGCGCGTTCGATTTCGGCAATTTCTTCGTCGCTCTTGACGGAACGCTGTTTAACACAAGCTTTTATCAGTTCCAACGATGCGTAGCGGTTCACGCTGTCGGTCTTGATGCCGAGCAGGTTGCCCATTTTCACCATATTGTTGGTGCGGTAGGGTGGGAGGTAGTGGATTTTGCGACCTTGCGCAACGGCTTTGTTCACAGTGTTTTGCAAATTGGCAAGGGAGCCGCTCTTGGTCACGCCCACGGAGGCGGCAAGTTCGGCCACGCTGGGCAGGGCGCCTGTCCAGATGATGTCCTCGATGTCGTAGTCGTTGGCATAAATCCAGTCTTCGCCCGTCTCGCAGTCGAGCACTCCGAACATATCCTCGCGCTGAAGGCCGAAGAAATAAAGGAAGGTGCTGTCCTGACGGAAGCTATAGGTGTTGTCTTTGTAATTGCAGCTTGCTTCGCTGTTACCTTGAATGATGATAAGGCCGTTTTTGACGTCCTTGCGCAGTTGTTCCCTGCGTGCTATGTATGTATCTTTTTTAAACATGGTTGTATATTTTTTTGCAAAGATACGATTTTTTTATGAAAAAAAGAAAGGGAATGGTGTTGTGAGTTAAAAAAATGATCTACATTGTTGATAATCAAATGTGTAATTGGATAACATTAGTTTTGTATTATGAAAACTGAAATTTGAAATACCCAACACCAAATTAATTTCTTTTATATAAAGAATAAAGCCTTCGTTGTGCTACTTTAGGTTTGGGATATAGAACCGCTCAATACACTAAAAACAAAAAGCCACAGCAAAAGAGTGGGGGGGGAAGTTTTTTTGTTGTCAATCTATTATTTATTTATTGTGTTTTGTTTGTTCAAATGATTGTTCCAGTTTAGAACTGGAAATAGATAAACGGCTGTAGGTCGGCGGTAACAAACTGATACAGAACCATAACCGCAAGCACGGCTATAACTGCCATCACCCAAATGGGCATCATGGCGAAATTGATTCGGTACCAGCGTTTCCAACGTTCGGGCAACCAGTGAATTACCATTCCTATTACGAAGATTACGAAAATGTTAGCGTAGCCCGAAAGCACGCCCCACACATGGTTCCACTCCCAATGGCCGCCAATCTGGTGTACCATATTCTTGGCTGTGTTCCACGCCACGGTGTTGGCCTCGGCGGGGTCGAGGTTGGAGCCGCTGCGGAAAAACAGTCGCGTAAAGCTGATAAAGACGAAGGTGAGGAAGATGCTCCAGCCGCGGTTGAGCCATGCTATGGAACGCTCTCCACGAGTGAAAAGCGAATAAATGTAGTCTATCAGCGTGCCGACAAAGATAACGCCAGTCCACACGCCGCCCACGCGGAACGCCGCCGTATCCCACACCTTCCATGCCGCCACAAAGAGAGCGAAAAGCAGGAACGTGGCCATGGTGCGGGTGCCTTTGCTGCGGTGTTTCCACCATTTATATATGAGTATGCCCACGCCGTTGAGTCCGCCCCAAGTGATGAAATTGAAGCTGGCGCCGTGCCACAGGCCGCCCAGCAGCATGGTGTCCATGTTGTTGATGTTGGTGGTGATTTCGCGTTTGGCTTTCGGCCAGAAGACATAACATCCCACTATTGCCACAATGATGGCGATGATAAGCACCGTAACCCAGGTGGTTTTTGCCATAAGACCTATCACAGCGGCGATGCCTATCAGTATGGCCCACGACACCCACGTGCCGCCACGGTTGCCGCCCAGCGGGATATACAGGTAGTCCTTGAGCCAGTTGGAGAGCGACATGTGCCAGCGTTTCCAGAAACCCGCGGGGTTGGTCGATTTGTAGGGCGAGTTAAAGTTCTTAGGCAGGTAGAAACCCATCAGCATGGCAACGCCGGTGGCTATGTCGGTGTAGCCCGAAAAGTCGGCATATACCTGTAGGGAATAGACAAAGAGTGCCGAGAAATTCTCGAAGGGAGTGAACAGCAGCGGGTTGTCGAAAATTCGGTCGACGAAATTAACAGCAAGGTAGTCGCTGAGGATGATTTTCTTGGCCAAGCCGTTGAGAATCCAAAACACGGCTATGCCGAACTGCTTGCGAGTGAGGAAGTAAGGCTTGTAGAGCTGCGGCACAAACTGGTCGGCACGGACGATGGGACCGGCCACCAGCTGCGGGAAGAAGGAGGTGTAGAAACCGAAGTCGAAGA
>JAEENM010000090.1 GCA_016283745.1 Bacteroidales bacterium
TGTTCATACTCCGCACGTTGTCCAAAACCACTACTATCGGGGTCTTTTCCGCCTGCTTGTATTCCTCAACGCTGATGCGGTTGAGTTCGTCCATTGTCAGTTTCTTCATATCAGTTCTTGAATCTCAGCCATTTCCAAAGTTCCTTGTAGGTGATTTTCTTGCCGTAGAGCAAAATTCCTGTGCGGTAAATCTTGGCGGCCACCCACAACGCAATCAAAAAAGTAACTATCAGTATTCCAATGGATAATGCCACTTCCCAGATAGGTATTCCGAACGGCAGTCGCACCATCATTGCCACAGGCGAGGTGAAAGGTATCATGCTCAGCCACAAGGCCAACGAGCCGTTGGGGGCGTTCACTATCGAGGGCATCAGTATTATCGAAAGCAACAGCGGCACCGTAAGTGGCAACACAAACTGCGAGTTGTCCGTATCGCTCTCGGTTATCGAGCCTACAGCGGCAAACAGCGTGGCGTAGAGGAAATATCCGAGCACGAAGAAAATCAGGAACGACATTATTATTGTGCCGAACTGTATGTTCATCAGTCCCTGGATCATCTCCATATTCTCGCTGACTTCGGGCATCGGCACATCAGTCTGGTTTACAACCTCTTGACCCTTGGTTGCAACGGATGTGATTTGCTCGGTCTGCGCTCCGGCGAATTTGTCGGCGTTGGCCATGGTGAAAGCGGTTATCAGTCCGACCGAAAGCACTATCCACAAAGCGAACTGCGTAAGTCCCACAAGGGCCACGCCTATTACCTTGCCCATCATCAGCTGGAACGGCCTCAGCGACGACACCATCACCTCCACAATGCGGTTGGTCTTCTCCTCCATCACGCCGCGCATCACCTGCGATCCGAACATGAAAATCGACATATAAATAAGTAGGGAGAGAATCAGCCCTATCATCATCTTTATCTCCACAAAGTCCTTCTCACCGGTCTCGAGGTCCTCCACAAGCATGTGTACCGAGGTGTTGGTAATCAGCTCGTAATCCTCTGGCGTCATTTCATACACGTTGACAAGTATGCTGTTGCGCAACATGCCCTGCAGCTGCTCTTCGATATCGCTTTTCACCGTGGCGCTGGGGGCGTCTTTGTAGTAATAGACCGATACATCCGTGGGCAGTTTGCCCGACATGGTCTTGGGCACATATACAAATGCGTCGATGGAGTCGGAATAAAGTGCCTTCTTTGCCGCCGTGGTGTCTTCGAAATAATAGTAGTTCACATCGTCGTTCGACGCGAAGTCGCCGTACATCGACGTCTCGTCAACCACAGCCACATTGGTGACTTCCAACGTGTTAAGCGATAAGTATATTGGTATTGCGTACAATGCCACAAGCAATATCGGCACAAGTATGGTCAAAATCCAGAACGATTTTTTCTTGACCCTTGTAAGGTACTCCCTTTGTATTACCAAAAGTATCTTGTTCATATTCAGTTATTTGTCAAAAAAGTTCAACATTGTTGGTTGTTTGCGGTCACCGCCTCGATGAAAATGTCGCTCATGCTTGGCAGCACCTCTTGGAACGAAAGCACGTCAGCCTGTCCTATCAGCTGTCGCAACAGCTCGTTGGATGTCGTGTCGCCGACACGCACCCTGAGGTCGGTGGTATCGCCGTCGGCAGTTTGCGACACAATCTCCATCTCAGGCGAGAATGTCAGTGCCTCGCCATGCTTGCGGCAGCGTATGTCGAAGATGTTCTTGCGGTACGACTCGCGTATCTCGCGCACATTGCCCGAAAGCACCACCCGCGACTTGTTCACAAGGGTGATGTCGTCACAGATTTCCTCCACCGAGGCCATGTTGTGGGTGGAGAAGAGCACCGTGGCGCCCTCCGCTTTCAGCCGCAGTATCTCCTGTTTCAGCAGGTTGGCGTTGATAGGGTCGAAGCCGCTAAAAGGCTCGTCGAAAATCAGCAACTTAGGCTCGTGCAGTACGGTGACGATAAACTGCACCTTCTGTTGCATGCCTTTCGACAGTTCCTCCACTTTCTTATTCCACCAGCCCATTATCTCGAACCGCTCGAACCACTGGCGCAGACGCCTCTCGGCATCGCCTTTGGTAAGACCTTTCAATCGAGCGAGGTACATGGCCTGCTCGCCAACTTTCATTTTCTTGTAAAGTCCGCGTTCCTCGGGCAGATAGCCTATCTGCGAAACATGTTTCTGTGCCAAGGGCTCGCCGCAGAAAAGCACCGTGCCTTTGTCGGGGGCGGTAATGCGATTTATGATGCGTATCAGTGTGGTTTTTCCGGCACCGTTGGGACCCAAGAGTCCCAAAATACGGCCTTCGCTGGCTGTGACACTCACGTCGTCCAAGGCGCGGTAGCCGGAGTAGTTTTTCTCCACGTGTTCAGCTACAAGTAGTTCCATTGATAATCTCGTTTAAATTATTTTGCAAAGGTACGATTTTTTTCGCGACAAACCGTTGCAACTTCCACTTTTTGCACAAAAAAAGCTCCGCCACGTGGGCAGAGCTTGAGAATTATAAGTATAAACCAATTACCTTATCAGCAATACCGAACCAACTTTTGTGAATGTTCTGTCGGGTTGCGATTGCGACTTGTAAACAATTCTGTAGGTGTAGTTGCCCATCATACAAGGTCTCGACGGGTCGTTGTTCAAACCGCCGTTCCAATGCTCTGTCGGGTCGGTGGAGGTGTACACCAAGTAGCCGTTGCGGTTGTAGATGGATATCTCGTATTCCATTATCTCTATTCCGCCAACGAAGAACTCGTTGTTGTCCAGTTCGTCGGGAGTGAATGCCGAGGGCACCCACATCGATTCCTTGAACAGCGGTATGGTTACGCTCGTGGTGTCGAGACATTCGGTGCCTTCGATGTAGGCCACCAGATATACCGTCACAGAATCCTCGCGCGGGTCGAAGGTGTAGATGTAGTTCTGCTCTGTGCCGACAGGCAGGTTGAAGTCGCGCAGATACCATCTGCGGCCTGTGTTGTCGGTACTGCGGTCGGTGAATATCACCTGCATGTTCTGGTAGTTGGCGGCCTCCTGCGAAGTATGTATGTATGCCTTGAGGTCTGTCTCGAGGTTCACTATTGTCTGGGCCGTGGTGGTACACGGATATCCGTCCAAGCCTGTAACGGCGGTGTATATGGTGCGCTCGTGAGGCCTTACCACTAGGGTGTCCAGCGTCTCGTAGCCCGACATCGACGTGTCGTTTGGCGACGACGTCCAGAGGATCCAGTCGCCCGTCTTGTTCGCTATCAACGTTATAGGATAATTGAAGCAGGGCACATAGCTGTGGTGAAGGGTGAGTGTGGGACGAGGCAGCTCCTCGAGTTCGAGGTATATTATGCTGTCGCAGCCGTGGACATTGGAGAAACGCTGTGCGTAACGGCCGCCGCGTGTGAGAGGTATGTCGTAGAAACTGTACGGGTCGCCGAAACAGAAGGTATCGTAGGTTACCCGTTCGAAGGTATCCCACACCTGCAAGTTAAGTATGGTGATGCTGTCCACACCGAAGTGCGAACGTTGGTGGCGTTCGAACACCAATACCGTGTCGGCGAAGTTGCGCAACGTGCTGGCGGGTATGTTGAAGCCATAGCTCAAGTAACGCTCGTTGCGACATACAGTGTCGTAGATATTGCAGTCAGTAACAGCAACGGTGGCACGCATGGTATCCACACAGCCTATGCTGTCGCGGGCTATGAGGGTGTATTGCGTTGTGGAGTCGGGCACCACATACAGCGAGTCGCGCTGGTAGCCGGTGTTCCATTGGTATTCAGCATATCCGCGCGTGGCGGCACGCAGGAAAGCGGTGTCGCCGTAACATACGCGGCGGGGGGCTATTAATCTACTTGGCACATGCGGACGGAATGTGTATTGGTGGACAATGGTATCGCCACATTCCCTGTTGTTAATCTGTGCTATCAGTTTAACAGTGTATGTGCCTGGTTGCGAATAAGTCACTGTAGGATTCTCGGCTGTGGATGTCTGTCCGTTGCCGAAATCCCAGAAGTAACTTTCACAACTTCCTATGGAGTTGGTGTCGGTGAGTGTGGAAGTAATGCGGCTGGTGTTGCGAAGACGCAGACGATACATGCAACTGTCGGTGGACATAGAAGCCGTGAAACTGGCTCGAGGATAGCGTTGCGACACGAATGTGGAAAGGGTGAAGTGACAACTGGAGTCGTCCACAAAACTAACGTCGCAGTAGTACATGGTGCTATCCACCTGTACTGTAACCGTCTGTTGTCGCGACACCACTACGTTTGGATTTCGTGCTGTGTACCATCGGTAGTTGAATCCCGAAGGTGCCGTAAGCGTTGTGGAGACACTGCCACCGCCACAGGAGTTTGAGGTGATGCGGCCCTTTGTACATCCAAGTGTGTAGTAAACATATCCGCAGTGGTTAGGTCCCGACTGTCCGCAGTTGAAAGAAGTGATACGCACGGTGATGGTCTGGCCATGATACTGGGCGATGTTCAATCCCATGGGCGTCCAGTCTCTTCCCCTCAATCCATTCGAATAAGTGGAGAATGTCATTGTTTGGCAGTTGACAGCTCCAGTGTTTGAATCGACAATGGTATCAACGTACGTAATTGATCCCTGTCGCGAATACCATGTACCTCCAACCGTTCCGCTTGTAACATCGGTTGCATTGAAGTCGGCCGCACCGCAGTTGGGACTAATAAGATTGCCCTGCTGGTCAAGGATTTCCAACACGAAACGGGGTTGGATTGTTGAAGGAGTATGTCCAACATCGTTGAACACACATGCATATTTGAACAGCAGGATATCCGCCTGAGCCGAATCTACAAGCAACTGATATGATACCGACTGACAAATATAACCACCGTATAATGAACCAAGTCGTACCGATTCACATTCGTTTGGTGGTATCTTGGATATCTGTGGAAATATTGGATCCACTGCATTAGGATCTCTATTGACTGTGTGCCGGCTTCCCGGTTGATTAGATGCCCTCCCGTAACTACCAGATCCCAAATCCACCACGCCGTGATTTGCATACGGACCGGGATAATTAGCAGTGTATTGCTGATAGTATTGATATGTGCCGTATGTGCATGTTACATCCCGAGCCCTGAGGTTGGTGAAATTGATACAACCCACGTTGCCAGAGCAAAATCTGTAGTTGTACACCAACGACGTCATGGATGTGTCACCATCACCAAAAGTGGTGTCACAGATGGCACGCACTCTGAAATAATATGCCGTCGACTGCTGGAACCCTGGCAAAGGACCAGAAGATACAGTGCCACCCGCTCCAACAGGATTAGTGACAATTATAGATGTTGCAGGCCTGAAATTTGGCGATGTGCTGTATTCCAACAGCCACATTGTTGCTGTTCCTGTCTCTGTCCATGTCGCCTCGGCTGTTCCGTTCGACGAGATGGTGCGCACCGACAGATTGTCGGGACGAGGACAGGTGGCCGTGGTTATCTGTATGTCGTCTATGGCAGCAGGGGGTTGCAAACCCTGATAATTGTATGCGTTATTGGTCCAGCCGAACACAAGGTAATATGTCCCTGTTGTGGGGACAGATACATTGCCCAAGTATACATTGCGGCAAGCGCTCTGCTGATTCATCATGCCTCCCGTAGGATAAGTGGCATCGATTGGAATCCATCCGTTGGGGTGTCCCGATGTCTGAAAACCCGTGGCCGAACCTGCCGAACCGTTGAACTGTGACCCCGGCACCAGATACGCTCTCATATAATGAGTGGTAGAGTATCCTTGGCCTTTCCAGTTGTAAGATATATTGTAAAGTCCTGCCACAATGGCTATCTGGCGATATGCCCATGTGGAACTTGCCACGGCGGGGTCGTATTCATATGCCGTCCCGCCATTGTGGGAAATATACAGACTATGGTCACCGCCACAATGCGTAGCAGTGTCGACATACCATTTGTTGGTCTGCTGACCATTCAAGAGAATCCACTGTGAACGTTCCGCAGCATTCTCAAAATCACACGAATAAGGTATGGTTGCAATCCCGAACTGAGCCACCGCACGATTCATGAAACACGCTAGAAGTATTGCTATAAAGACCGTCGTTTTAACTAATTGCTTAATCATGGCTTCTTTGGTTTATTGGTTTATTACTCTATTTCTTTAATTTATTGACACACAACTTGTCGTTTTGAAACAGAAAAAAAACGCCCTGATACAAATCTGGGCGTTTTTTAATATTTATCTAAAATAAGGTACTATTACCTTATCAGCAATACCGAACCCACTTTGGTGAAAGTCCTGTCGGGTTGCGATTGCGACTTGTAAACAATCCTGTAGGTGTAGTTGCCCATCATGCAAGGTTTCGACGGGTCGTTGTTCAAACC
>JAEENM010000091.1 GCA_016283745.1 Bacteroidales bacterium
AAATAGCGCCGCTACAGCAATTTTAGTTAAATTCTTCATTTGTCGTGATTGTTTTAGAAATCGTACTGCAAAGATACAAAAAAATCTCGTATTATAAATAAAATGGCGAATGAACCTTTTGTAACGACGAAACTTTAGAAGCATGGCACTCCGAAAAATCATCTCCAAGCGACACAATAAAGCACGCCGTGGTGCCGTTATCAAACTTCGGAAAACATCTCTGAAATCATGAACAACGAAAAATTTTCACTAAAGAAACGGATAAAGAGTTTCGCCTACGCCTTTGCGGGACTGCGGGTGCTGTTCCGCGAGGAGCACAACTCGTGGATTCACGCCACGGCCGCCGTGCTGGCCATTGCCGCGGGCTTCGCCTTCCGCATCTCGTATTTGGAATGGGTGGCGGTGCTGATAGTGATAGGGATGGTGTTTTCGGCCGAGATTTTCAACTCCTCGCTCGAGCGCACCGCCGATTTTGTGAAAGCCGAGCGCGACGACCGCAAGCGCGACATCAAGGACCTCGGCGCCGCGGCAGTGCTGGTGTGCGCCATAACGGCCGCCCTTGTGGGAACGATAATTTTCCTGCCGAAAGTCGTAGCGTTGTTTCGGTGAAATAAACAATAAGACAGTATTCTCCCTCACTTACCCCTTCCCACAATCTGCGGGGCGAAACGCCACACAAGGAAACCGCAGAGCACAAGCGTGAGCCCTTCGGCCACGTTCACAGCCCACCAGATGCCGTCGATGCCCATCACGGCAGGGAGCACCCACACACACGCCAGCTCGAACACCAGCGACCGCGCGAAAGCCGCCACCGCACTCACCACACCATTCTGCAAGGCCGTGAACAACGCCGACACAAACATATTCCATCCGCAAATCAGGAAACAGAGCATGTAAATACGTATCGCCTTGACGGTGAGTACCGTAAGCTCGGCGTCGTAGCCCACGAATATCCTCGCCAGAGGGCCGCTCAGCAGCTCTGACGAGAGTGTCATCAGAATTCCGGTTATACCAATGATAACCAGCGACTTGCGGAACAACGAGCGTTGCTCGTCCACATCGCGCGCCCCGTAGTGGTAGCCGATGATGGGCGTTATGGCGATGTTGTAGCCGATAAACATAGCCGAATACACAAAAGATATGTAAATAACTATGCCGTAGGCCGCCACACCGTCCTCGCCGAGGTGTTGCATCAGCTGCAGGTTGTAGCAGATACTCACTATGCTGAGGGCTATGTTGCCCACGTACTCGCTCAGTCCGTTGGTGAGTGCACGCCCGATGTAAGGCCATATCAAACGTGTGTGCCGCAGCATACGCAGACTGCCTTTGTTCAGTCGTGGCGAGCTGAAATATATAAGCGGGTAGATGCCGCCCACCAGCTGTGCCAATGCCGTTGCCGCCGCCGCTCCAGCCACTCCCCACCGCAGAGCCCATACAAACAGGGCGTCGAAAGCGATGTTCACCACGCCGCTCACCACCGACATCAGGGTGCCCAGCTGTGGACGCTCGGCAGCCATAAAGAAAGTCTGAAAAGCCATCTGCAACACAAATCCGGGCAGACCTATCATGCAGATGCGTCCGTACAGCACGCACTCGGCCATCATATCGGCATCGGCGCCCAGCCACCGCGATATGGCGGGACAGAACACCGCAAACAGCACCCCCATCACTATGCCCAGCTGAGTGGTGAAACGTATCAGCATGGTGAAAATACGGTTAGCCTTTTCGGGATAGCCCTCGCCCTTGACTTTGGCCACCAAGGAGCCGCCGCCGCTGCCCACCATAAGGCCCACAGCCCCCAAAATCATAATGGTCGGCCACAGCAGGTTGATGGCCGCAAAACCGCTCTTGCCGGCGTAATTGGACACGAAAAAGCCGTCCACAATGCTGTAGATGGAGGTGATAAGCACCATTCCGATGCTCGGCAGCACCGAAAGCATTATCCTTCGGTATCCGTAATGTCCTGACAGAGAGATATCCACGTGTGTAAGGCTAAAAATTTCGTTTCTGCAAATATACGTTTTTTTATGAGAGACTAATCAGTTACTGATGTTTATATAGATTATAACATAATTTGTGAGGATATACAATAAAAGCAATGTGTGTGCGTTAAAAGGCATAATCCAAAAACAAACAATTATGTATTGCAAAAAATGTGGAAAAAAGATTGATGACGATGCTTTGTTTTGTCAATTTTGTGGAGCACCTCAAGACAGTAATAACGGCACTAAATCAGAAAACATTGATTTAGTTCAAAGAATCAAAATAATATTTAATTTAGAAAGTTTATCTGAAAAACAAAAAATATGGATTGGGTTATATATAGTTTGGTTTATTCTAAATATTATTTTCGTTTTAGTTAAATATAGAGAATGGGCAGATAATTATTTTTTCCCATTTGCTCAACAAGGGGGGCATAGCTACTTTGATTTAATTTATTATGATATGTCAGAATTTGTTGTATATGTATTATTAATACCTTTATTAATCTATGGTATTTATCGCTATAAGAGAAAACACCATAAATCTTCATAATGATTTTATTCGCATGTAAAAATTAGATGTTTTCTATTGATATCATTAGGTGTTTTTTCTAACATATTATTATAATGTTAACTGTAGCAAAAATAGATAAAAAACCAACATTATCAGACTATCACATATCCGAACTCGACTTAGAAAAATATCTTGCCGAAAAAAAACGATATGAACGAGAGAAAAAAGAATTAGAAGAAAAAAATGAGAAGAAGGCAAAAACAATCACTTTACTTACAATATTCTTTCTTTCTTATCTCATTGTATCTATAATAACGACAAAAAAACTCAGTTTGATTGCTACAACAATTACAATAATTGCATTGTCATTATTTTTATATTTATTATTGTATTGGATTATTTATGCAGTTATTAAAAAAGTAGTTGATTTTATAACCGACAAGCCAATAAATATACTTTATTTTGAATACGAGAAATCTGCAGAAAGATATGAGTCAGATTTAAAAAAATACAATAATACAATAGATAAAATAACAAAAAAATATCCTGATATCGAGAAAGTGAATTTTAAGATTGATGAATACCACAAGTTGGTTTTAAATGAGATGAGGCAATTATTAGATTTTTCTTTCCAGAAAGAGAATATTCTATGGTGGAACAACCAAGTTCTCAATTTTAAAATATGCATAATCAGAATCATACAAAAAGCAAACTATAAAAATATTCATACCACTGGTTCTCTTTCAGACGCCATGTCAGCATCTTTTAGTTATGCTGTGGATATCACAGCAGAAAGCGATGGGGACATTGTGTGTTTCCGTTGTTTTAGAAAAAATAGTCAAACACTCACCAAGAATATTTTGGAAAGTTTTATTATAGAATCCGAGATTAAAAAAGCCAAAAAAAAGATTTTTGTCACAAATTACATTGCTAATGAAATATCCAAAGACATTCTTGACTATGCAAAAGCTAATAAAATTGATATATGGGATGTATACAAACTCATAGAATTAACAAAAGGTTATAATCTAATATCCTCAGAAATTAATAGTAGCATAATTTTGCCAAGTAATTTTTTTCAATGTGAATCTTTTGTTATTTCACGAAATCTTAACGATGAGTTATTAACAATTATTCCATATAAATACTATTTGTTATCTAACGAATTGTTTGAATCTTATAAAGATGCATTAACAAAAGCAGAATCATACCCCAAGGCTAATATTTATTATGGAGTATGTGAATACCCAAGAAACTGGCAAACACGAGGGAAACAGCAAATCTTCACATTGGTTGCTTGCGATATGAAAAGTGGTATGATTTGGAGACTAGCAAAAGAGTGCAAATATATATATGATGCTAATTCTAGACTTTTTATAACGACAAATCATAGTGGCAAATTTGTTTTTCGTAGTGAATTTATGCCTTTTTCTATATAGCTATCGCTAAAGTTTATTAAATATTATCTCTATTTTCGCACGGAAAAGATATTTTTATATTAATTGTCGTATTTTATATTCATATGTGAATTTCTTTTACTTTGAAGTATTGATTGTTAGACTGTCAAAAATGCCCCGGAGGGGCTAACTCTTAATAACCCCACACAAGGCACGCTGTGTGGGGTAAAATGCACTCCCCCTAGTAATCCACGTCTCGAAGAGACGCGACCAATAATAATGGCGTGCCTTTGGCACGTTATGTTTTGTGTGGTGGTGCTGCTTTTCACATCTTCACACCTTCACGTCTTAACATCTTCACAACACTGCCCCCTGAATACTAATCACTTACAATCTTTTTCACTGTTCACTGCTCACAGTTCACTAAAAAAGTGTATCTTTGCAGAAAAATATGAAAATTCATGCAAATCATATAAATTATGGAAAAACATAACGATAAATACATTTTCGGAGTGGTGAAAGTAGGCGAAAGGGGACAGATTGTCATTCCCAAGGAGGCCCGCGAGATTTACGGCATCAAAGCCGGGGAGACGTTACTGGTGCTGGGCGACCAGAAAGGGATGGCGCTCGTCAAGCCCGAAGTGTTCCAACAAGCCATAGACCAGGCGATGGAGGGCCTTCCGAAATGAGAAAACATTGGATTGACAACCTGCGCTGGGCCACAGTGCTTTCGGTGTTGCTGTACCACGTCATTTATTTCTTCAACAACAAAGGTGTTTTCGGTGGCATAGGCGGCTTTGGTCCTTATCCCGAAGTGCCTCAGTATCAGGATGTGCTGATGTATATCCTTTATCCGTGGTTTATGCCGTTGCTGTTCCTGCTGGCGGGCGTTAGTGCCCGTTACGCGCTGGATAGCCGTCCGACGGGACAGTGGTTCCGTTCGCGGACACGCAAGCTGCTGGTGCCTGCCACCATCGGACTGCTGGTGTTCCAATGGATGACGGGCTATTTCAACACGGCTGTTACGGCTTTTGTACAAGGCAAGGACCTTATCGCAGGCGTGCCCGCAGTTGGCAAGTATTTCCTGTGGGCTGTCAGTGGCACGGGGCCGCTGTGGTTCATTCAGGACCTGTGGCTGTTTTCGCTGCTGCTACTGCTGGTGCACAAAATCGACGGCAAAGGACGTTTCCACCGCTGGTGCGGAAAAATCGCCGACGGCAAGGCGGGCATAGTGTGGATTTTGCTGCTGGGAGTGCTGTTCTGGGCCGGCGAACAGCTGATTATCAAAAATCCGCGTCCCGAATCTCCCGACGGACTTTACAACTTGTACAAGCCGCTGTTTTACTTCATCCTTTTTCTGATGGGCTATTTCGTGTTCAGTCACGACAAGGTGCACAAAACCCTTGGCAAGGCGTGGATTCCGCTGATGTGTGCCGCCGTGGCTTCCGGCATAGCGCTGATTATCACCACTTTCGGACAGGACAACACCACGCCGCAGTACCTCGGCAGTCCGCTCAACTGCCTCTACGGCTGGCTTATGTGCCTCGCCATGATGGGGTGGTTCAAAGCCAAGTTCGACAGCACGGGAAAGTTCGCCACCTATATGACACGTTCCAGTTTCGGACTGTACGTGCTTCATTATCTTGTGGTTGCAAGTCTCGGCTATATGATGAAAGTCTATACAGCACTGCCTCCCGTGGCTATCTATCTGATACTCACGGTGGCGGTTTTCACCGTAACGCCATTGCTGTACGAGATAATCCGTCGCATTCCCGTTTTGCGCTGGTGCGTGCTGGGAGAGAGAGGGAGAAAGTAATAAAACTATTGTAGGTAAAATTATAATGAGCTGATTCCTGAAATATTATGCAATTTTGGGAATTGGTGATGATGTTATCGGTCGTTATTCATTTCAAGAATCAAATCATAATGCTCTTGTTTAATAGATTTATTGCCATAGGCATTCCAATCCACATACGGCTTGCCGATATTTTGCCTTAATGTGTCATCGAGAACACATAAAGTGTCTTTCTTCTTGGGCACTTTTGTGTAAACTTCATTAGAACCTTTTATCTCTTTCCACTGGATGATCATTAAAGAATCACCTGTTATTTCGTAAATGCCAGACATTCTGTCGTTAAAATAGCCGACGAAACTGTTTGACCAAAATTCGGCTTTTACAATGGAGTCGTTAATGAAAATCAGTTTTGCATCATGGTCGCGATTCCAACTTCCTCGATAAGTAACGCCAGTTTCTTGCTTATCATAGCAAGCGGCGCATATCGCGATCGCTGCCACGCATATAAGAATGATTTTCTTCATTTTCATCTTATTTCTTTACAAATTCAGAATACTACGAGGGCGGCCGATATGCCAGAATTCGTGGTTTCAGTCATCGTTGCGCCCTTTTGTCAATAGCTCTTTGATTTTACGAGCGTCCTCTGTCGAAAAACCGTAAATCCTCCCTTCAATACTTAAGAGGGCACCGCTTGTTGTGAATGCCAGATTGTATTCATTGTTGTTGCTGTCGTATAGTTTAACCCATGTTGAAGGCACAATAGATATAGGTTCCTGCAATACACGACAGTGGCTTAAATAATCAACGAATGGCTGGAAATCATACGGTTTTGGTTCAGTCCATCCTAAAACGAATTGGGCGGAGTCTATACGGAATTTTATTTCGGCTCTGACAATTGGCGTTTTGCAAAAAGGTTCGTCGGACAAATTGATTTTCTTCCAACCTAAGCAGCTTAAGCAGCTGGTAATGGAGGCAATGACGAGCGTTGCCAGACATATAAGAATGATTTTCTTCATGTTGTAGCGGTGGTTGATGAACAATTATTATAACGTGTTTCCCGGAATTTTATTGTTAGAAAGGGCTATTCTCGGAATTCGCTTATTTGTATCTTTGTTTGTGTGTTGACGTTCAGGTGTTTTCTGGTAATTGGGGAAGATTGGAGATGTCGAGCGACGTCAGTGTCTGCAACTGTTTTATGGCCATTTGGCGCAATGCTTGGAGACGTTCGTTTTGAGGGCGTTTCTGTTCTATGAGCAGTGCATTGTAGGATTCCATATTCGACAAGACAAGTAGTTGCTGAAGGGTGGCATAGTCGCGGATGTTGCCTTTGTGTCCGGGGTTGCGCATGCGCCACTGTGCTGCCGTGACACCAAAAAGAGCCACGTTGAGCACGTCGGCTTCATCGGCATAGACATACGACTGTTGTTCCTTGGTTAGTTCCGGAGGCAGAAGGTTTTGCTGGATTGCATCGGTGTGGACTCGGTAATTGAGTTTTGAAATTTCACGATTTAGATTCCACGATAAGGATAGGCGTGAATTTTCGTCGTATTTCAGACGTCGGTAGTCTTTCATCAAATAGAGTTTGAACTCTGCGGAAATCCACGAAGCGAATTCCATGGCAATGTCGCTATGGGCGTAGGTGCCGCCTCCGTAGCGCCCTGCCTTGCTGACTATGCCGACAGCCCCGGTCTGTTCAATCCATTTGGAGGGTGTCATTACAAAACGGTTCAGGCCAGCCTCGGTTTTAAACGTGTCGAATTGCACACGGTTAAAATTCGGATTGTGAAGGCTCTCCCAAAGACCTAGAAATTCGATGGTGTTGCGGTTGCGCATCCAGTTTTGTATAGCAAAACGAGGGTCGTCTCCGTTTCGGTAACGGGCTATGTCGGTCAGCGAAATGTACTCGTTGCGGAAGTCCTCCGTGTATATGCCCACTTCGATTCCTTGCACATGCAGTATGTCCTTCTTAATTTTGGCCATAAATCATATTTAATTTTCTGCAAAAGTACGACAATTATTTGGATTGGCAAAATTTATTTCTTGACTTTTTCAAATCAAATCTTTCTATGATTAGAAAAAGGACCATAATGATTTCTCTTTCCCTTTCAATTAATTGCCACAAGTAAATCGTTAAATTATAGTTAAATCACACCAAAAACGCTTGCAAAATTTGCTTTGCAAAATGGGTTAATTTATTGTATTACAATTTATTATATTTGTAACAAGTTTGTTAGTAACAAAGTTATTACTAATAAATTTGTTACTTGTGCGTTAATTATATGATTTGAGTTATAAATCACGAAAACACATAAAATATTGAAGTAAAAAACGCCAACCATGTCCCCCATTGTCCAACGACTTCTCAACCAGCAGCTTGCCTGTCCGCAGTTCGTCACTCCCGCCGAGGTGGTGGTATATATGGGTGCCATGCAGGCGCAGGAGTACCGTATGATGCGCTGGGCGGTGGCCATGCGTACCCGCAAGCCGTCGGCGAAGGCTTTCAAAAAGGCTTTCGACAGCGGACAGATAGTGCGTCTGCACCTTATGCGCGGCACCTGGCAGCTCGTCTCCGCCGACGACTACTGGCCCCTGCTGGAGCTCTGTGCCCCCAAGGCTCTGACGGTCATCAACGGGTGGATGCGGAGCAACAAAATCAGCCTCCCCGACGACGAGGTGGCGCTTGTCCGCGAAATCCTTGTCAGGACGGCCGCCGACAAAGGTAGCGTCACCAAGGAGGATTTTGTGCAGGCCTTGGCGGAACACGACATCCGCATGGACGACCATCGGCTGTCGTACCACATACGCTATGCCGAGCTCTCCGGCACGCTCTGCAGCGGCGACCTTTTGCCCATGAAAGCCACCTACGCCCTCGCCGCCGACAAGGTGAAAAACCATCTGCGTATGGACCGCGACGAGGCTCTTATGATGCTGGCACGCAAGTATTTCCGCAGTCGCCAGCCCGCCACGCTTGAGGATTTCGTTTGGTGGTCGGGACTGAACATCGGCGACTGCCGAAGGGCTATCGAATTGCTGGGAGATTATTTGCATGTCGAAACGCACGGCCGGGCGTCGGAAAAACGGGATTTTTATTATACCGATGATTGTCGCACACGCGGTTTCCGCAAAGGGCGATGCCTTTTCATCCCGCCCTACGACGAATATCTTATCGGCTACAAAAGCCGCGACATAGTGCTTTCGCCGGAATTCCGCCACAAGGCGCACAACAACAGCGGCATTTTCCAGCCCGTCATCGCCCGCGACGGCATAATATGCGGCAACTGGGCACCTTTCAGCGACGACTGCCGCACCTCGTTCTTCATCGGAGAACACGACGACGCCGTGCAGGAGGAATGGAAACGATACAAATTGTTTTTAGAGAAATAACACAATATATGAAACAGGAAATCAACCCGAAAGAGACCAACCGCGCTTACGCCTTCGAGATGTGGCTCAACGCCCCTATGCCGATGGTGACATTGGTGAAAACACTGAACGTCAGTCGTTTGCTGCGGATGGGAAGGAAGCACGACATCAAATTCAACACGCTGATGTGCTGGTGCATCGGCAAGACCGCCAGCGAGACCAAGGAGTTCTATCTCCTGCCCGAAAACGGCAAGCTGTACCGCTACGACAGTATCGCCATCAACGTGGTGGTACGCAACCGCAAGGGCGGCATCAACTCGTGCGACATACCGTTTTCCGACGACATACAGCAGTTCAACCGCGACTACCTGCAATCGACAGCCAAGGTGGCAGAGCAATGCGAAAGCTCTTTTCTCGAAGGATATATGATTGTAGGCACCTCGGCCATGATACAGACCGAACTCGACTGCATCACCAACCAATACACCGACAAGTTCCTCAACCCCATGGTGATGTGGGGGAAATACCGCAAAGGCTGGCTCAAGACCACACTGCCAGTCTCTTTCCAGTTCCACCATGTGATGATGGACGGCGGTGATGCGGCACGCTTTCTGGAGGCCTTGCAAAAAACGATAGAAAAGATTTGAAACCGTTGAAACACAGTTGATTCGGCTTCTCTTTTGCTATTGCGAATTGCAATTTTTGAAAGGATAACGGACTTGATTTTTTCTTTCGACCACAGATTACACAGATTTAACGGATTGATTTTGTGGATTATCATGCAAGCATGATTATGAATAATGCAAATTATTAGAAATCAATATAATACCATGGCACAAAAACACAACAACG
>JAEENM010000003.1 GCA_016283745.1 Bacteroidales bacterium
TGGCATATTGTGTCTCCGTAACCACTATGCGCTGTGTTTTAGCACATTATCGTGCAATGTAGCAATTGGTGGTTCGGAGTGTCTAATATGCTGTATGATAATTACAAGCAAACGTTGAAGTATGAAGAGATTTCTTTTATCGCTGGCTCTTGTTGTCGCCACGGCCTTGTGTATGGCTCAAAACAACACAGTAAACCTCGGCTTCGTAGGTACCGGTCTCGACGGGACGTATAAGTGTTTAAGCAGTGTGAAAGTGGAAAACCTTTCGCGCGGCTGGACCGAGACACTCGTCTATCCCGACACCATTTTGACATTGACAGCCTCCGTGGGCATAGCAGAAGCCGATGAAGAGGACTTCTCACTCGAGGGGTATCCCAATCCATTTGGTGGCAACACAATGGTTTCGTTGCAGCTGCCCCGTTCCGAAGATGTTTATTTGCAGATTTACGACCTCAGCGGACGTCGCATTGCCGAACACAGACAAACACTCCCGGCCGGCCGTCATGCTTTCCGCATTACGTTGCGCGAGCCGCAACTGTATATGCTTGTGGCATCGACAAGCGAGGGACACACCTCGCTCAAGCTCCTGAACCAATCGTCGGGTGAAACTAACGCAATAACCGACTGCGGGCCTGTAAAATCGCCGTCGTTGAAAATGAGGAGCAGCCAGACTTTCCAGCTCGGCGACTTTATGCGTTACACAGGATATATCATTAACGGCAACGATACCACTGGCAGTAACATCATCACCCAGATGCAGAACGGCAGCGAGATGATAATGCTCCAATTTGCTGAAAAGCCTATCGTTACAACTAGTGCAATAGATTCTGTAACAGGAACTTCTGTATACTGTGGCGGTGCGATAACATCCGATGGCGGAGCAATAGTCTATCAGCGTGGCGTCTGTTGGAGTACTTCGCAAAATCCGACAGTTTACGATGGCCATACCACTGACGGTGTTGGCAACGGATCTTATACGAGTGTTGCTACAGGACTAACCCCCGGCACCTTATATTATATACGTGCATATGCAACAAACACAGCCGGCACTTCGTACGGCAATCAGTTGACATTCACCACTCCTGTGCTACCCACGGTAACAACGGCTCAAGTGTCGGGCGTGTGGGTTGACACAGCGGTGAGCGGCGGCAACGTAACCAGCGACGGCGGTGCTGCCGTTATCGCCCGAGGCGTGTGTTGGAGTACCTCGCCCAATCCTACTGACGCCGACAGCCATACTTCCGACAGCAATGGGGCAGGAGCATTCGTAAGCCGCATAGCGGGACTTGCTACAGGCACCACCTATTATCTTCGTGCATACGCCACCAACGTGGTGGGAACTGCCTACGGCAGTCAGGAGACATTTACTACATTGCAACTTCCAGTGGTCGCTACCAATCCAGTAACCATATTTAGCGACACCACGGCCACATTCTCCGGCTTACTCACTTCACACGGGGATGCGGCTGTAACGGTACGCGGTTTTTGCTGGGACACTTTGCCCAATCCTACCGTGGCGGGTAACCACACTACCAACCTTACCACCACCATAGGTGCTTTCTCCGACAGCGTGAGCACCCTTTCCATGGGTACCACTTATTATGTGCGTGCATACGCCACAAGCTCATTGGGCACAGGCTATGGTCAGACAGAGATGTTCACAACAATGGGAGTGCCCGTTGTTGTTACCGACAGTGTTAGCCACATCACAACATCCTCGGCATCATTTTATGGCAAAACCACTTTCGACGGTGGAGCCACTATTACTGCAAGGGGATTCTGTTGGAGCACGTTCCCCAATCCCACTATTTCCGACAATGTTGTACAATCCGGCAACGGGTTGGGTGCTTACTACCGCACTGTATCGCAACTGAATCCAGGTACTGTGTATTACGTGCGCGCATACGCCACCAATGTTTATGGAACAGGCTACGGCAACACGATAACTATAAACACCGTAAATCCGGAATTCTCGGTGTCGCCATTGCGAACCATCGGTTTCTCTACCGGCAACCTGCAGTATTCGGCATCGGGAAGCCACGCCACCCTCGACAGCACAGCCCCAGGCTCTTGGCGTTTCGCCCCCAACCAATACGACACTGTGGGAGTGGCCATAAACTCTACTATATCCGACACCACCACGGCTTGGATAGACTTGTTCGGTTGGGGTACTTCGGGACATAATGGCCATCACCCTTATCTCAACACAACAAACCGTCCAAGCTATGACATGGGATACAACAGCCTTGCTGCTACCAATTACGATTGGGGGACGTTCAACGCCATCCTTAACGGCGGCAACCAGCCCGGACAGTGGTTCACTCTTACTCGCGAAGAATGGGAATACATACTCTTCAACCGCGACGGTGCTGCTTACAAACGTGGCTTTGCCACGGTGTGCGGAGTGCCGGGAGTGCTGCTTCTCCCCGACAGTTGGTCGAACCCGATGGGAACATCTTTTATAACAGGTTATGGCAACGGCTATGCAACCAATGTTTATAACTCCTACCAATGGTCCACTATGGAGTCGTACGGTGCCATTTTCCTGCCTGCTGCCGGCTATCGTATCGACAGTGTTAATGTTGTCGGTGTTAGCGATTACGGACATTATTGGACTGCTACGGCTGACAGTAATACACAAACCAAATATGTGTCATTCACCTCGACCGGTATAATCGTCGATGGTTATCACAACAATCAGGGACGTTCGGTGCGTCTGGTGCGTATCCTTGCCGAAAGACCAAAGGTTACAACAGACTCTTTGAAATGGATAATAAGCGACAGCGCCACGGTTTATGGCACTCTGTCATCCGAAGGCCGTGTAAACGTGACAGCCTGCGGCTTCTGTTGGAGCACGTCGCCCAATCCCACTGTTAATGACAATGTGGCGTATGCCAACTTGCATTCGCCCGCAACAGGCTCTTATTCCATTAGAATCCCGAACCTTATGGCTGGCACGAAATATTACATTCGTTTCTTCGCCATTAACCAAGATGGTGTGGGTTACGGCAACGAGGAGATATTTACCACCCTTGGGAACGGCGTTTCAGGAAAATTCTCGGTATTCACCGATAGAAAAATACGTTTCTCGCACGGCAACCTTCAGTATTCGGGCCGTGATACACACCTTAATGCCAATGGTGATACAGTGCGCGGGACATTCCAATTCGCTTGGTATCAGAACGAAATAATTGGTAATGCGAACAACGGCCTTATTTCGGACACCAATTTGGGTTGGATAGACCTCTTTGGTTGGGGAACGTCGGGTTCGCAACATGTTCCTACTCTTTACGATACAGCCGACTCTCTGTACGGAAACGACAGCACCGATATTAGTGGAACGTCTAATGATTGGGGCGTTCAAAACGAGATCTATAGTCCTCTGTTGGATAGTATATTCCCTGCTGGTACTTGGCGCACACTCACCAAGGCCGAGATGGTGTATCTGCTCCACACCCGTCCGTTGGCCAATAACAAGATGGGCTGTGCCATTGTCGACGGTATGCGTGGTTTGGTGCTGCTGCCCGACGAATGGATACAGCCTGCGGGAATCTCCTTTATACCAGGATTTTTCAACTATTTCGCCAATATTTACTACACTGGTCACTGGGCCGAGATGGAGAACCATGGCGCTGTGTTCCTGCCCTTTGCCGGCACACGTGAGGGTAATGTGGCTACCAACGAGAGAAACATTGGTGCATACTGGAACTCCACCGCCGACGGAGTGAATAGCGCATCGTTTATTACGTTTACCAACGACTCCATTAGTTTCAATCTCTCCCTATACCGTCATATGGGTATATCGGTGCGTCTGGCAAGAGATGAGAGCAACTGGTAGTACGCCGAATCATTCGGTTTGCAAATAAAAAAGAGCCGTTGTTGCGGCTCTTTTTTTTGTCTGAAAATATATATTCAGATGTGTTTTTTAGAAGTTGGTGTCGATGTCGAAATCATCGATGTCGGTGGTGGTGCCTTCGTTGCTCTCACCGTCGGTTTGCGGCTCATCGTCGCGGTGACGGCGTCCGCCGTGTTGCAGCGATATGATGAGGGCACCGATCATGCGGGTGAGCTCCATCAGCGAGTTGCGGGAGGCTTCGCGACCTTCTTCTGTAAGCATTCCTGTCTTGCTTGCTATTTCGGTGAAAACCACGCATTCGCGGATTGCCGTTTTCGAGATTTTCAGGTAGTGCTCGAATTGGGCTTTGTTGCGCGAAGAGCCTTCGGCTATGTTCAGCCCGATGGCGTAAGACGAGTTGCAGAAACATTTGGCAAGCTCTTTTTCAGCTTTGGTGGAGGCTTCCTTGAGGTTGGTCATAACCCACTGGCTGTAGTCGATAGCTTTGCCGTAGATGCGCAGGTCTTCGAAACGGTAAAAACTTGTGGTGCGTTCGTTTGGTTCCATAGTAAAGGGGTGTTTAAAGTTATTATTTGATTATTTTTATTTACTTGAAAAGTTCGTCTATCTCTGTTTGGTAACGGCTCATCACCTTGCGGCGTTTGATTTTGAGGGTGGGGGTGAGCATTCCGTTGGCTTCGCTCCATGTGTCGGCAACAAGTTTGAAACGTTTCACCTGCTCTGTCTCGCCGAAGAATTTGTTGTATTTGTCCATTACTTTTTTATAGCGTTCGAGGGTCTGTTTGTCCTCGATCATCTCCTGCGGTGTCTCGCAGTTGATGCCGTGGCGTTTCTGCCAGTCGCGCAGAAATTCGAAGTCGGGGGCTATCAAAGCGGCGGCGAATTTCTGGCCTTCGCCTACAACCATCATGTCGAGCACAAATGGCGATTCTTTGAATTTTTCCTCTATTACTTCGGGGTTCACGAATTTTCCCATCGATGTTTTGAATAGGCTCTTGATACGTCCTGTGATACGCAGCTGTCCTTCGGGTTCGAAGAAACCGGTGTCGCCGGTGTGGAACCATCCTTCGCTGTCTATCACTTCGGCGGTGAGCTCGGGGGCTTTGTAGTAGCCCAGCATCACGCTCTTACCGCGGCAGATGATTTCTTTCGTTTCGGGGTCTATCTTCACTTCGATGCCGCGCAGCGGGGGGCCGGCGGTGCCGAATTTGATGCCGTTGTCGTCGTTTGTGGTTACTGCAATAACGGGAGCCGTCTCGGTAAGTCCGTAGCCTTCGTGCAGTCGCAGTCCCACGCAGGTGAAGAACCTCGACAGGCGAGGCTGTATGGCGGCTCCGCCGGATACCACTTTCTTGCACTCTCCGCCGAAGATGTCGCGGATGGCGTGGTACACTATCTTGTCGGCTATTTTCCATTTTAGTTTCCATAACCACGAATGACTGCCTATCTCGTAGTCCATTCCGAAATCGAGTGTCCAGTAGAACAATGATTTCTTTATGCCTTTGAGGCTTTCTCCTTTGCGGTAGATTTTGTCGTAAACTTTTTCCAGCACACGGGGCACGCAGGTAACGATATGCGGGCGTGCCACTTTCATGTTGTCCACGGCTTTGCCTATGTTCTCGGCGTAGTAGGTGTTCATGCCTTGGTACTGATAGAGGTAGTTCATCATGCGCTCGTAGATGTGGCACAGGGGCAGGAAACTGAGTGCGCGTGTGAATGTCTTGTCAAGTATGTAGCAGGTGCCGTAGATGTTGGTGATAATGTTCTGGTGGCTGAGCATCACACCTTTCGGGAAACCAGTGGTGCCCGAAGTGTAGATCATCGTCACCATGTCGGTGGTTTTGATGGAGTCTTTGATCTCCTTCACCCTTTCGGGATTGGGGTTGGCTTTGCCGAGGTTCACAAGTTCCTGAAAGTTCGAGGTGTTTTCGTTCTGTTTCTTGAAGGTGAAAATTTTCTGTACCTTGGTAAGTTCTGGCAGTATGTTGCTTATCTTGCGCAGAAGTTCCGGGCCTTCGAGGAAAATCAGCTTCACTTCGGCGTGGTCGAGGATGTAACGGTAGTCGTCCTCGCTGATGGTGGGGTAAATGGGCACCAGAACGGCGCCTACCTGCTGTATGCCCATGTCGAGATAGTTCCATTCGGGGCGGCTGGTGGAGATAAGTGCAACTTTGTCGCCGGGCTGTATGCCAAGCTGCAGGAGTCCGTAGCTGACGTTGTTGGCGGTCTCGATATACTCGTCGAGATAGTGTTCAGTCCATTCGCCGTCTTGTTTGGCAGTGAATACCGGTGGGTTGTTTGGATAGTTTTCTTTTCGATAGTCTAGGATGTCGAATAATCTTGTTATTTCCATAAAAGTGGAGTTTGGTTAGTTTTTTTATGAATAAGCGAAACCCTCTCCGTTTGCGTGTCGGAAAGGGTGGCTACTAGTTTATTTCGGAAAAATATTTCATGAAATGTATTCTCTCGAACTGCGATACGTCCTGTGACGTCTTGATGGACATTGAACCTTGGAATTCGCTGATGGTGTTGAAGTTGTTATGTTCCATCCATTGTTTCAGCTCGTTGTTGAGGGTGGCTATATGTTCGATGCCGTTTTTGTAGAGGGTCGAAACCACCTGTACCGAGTCGGCGCCGGCAAGGAGCATTTTCACCACGTCGTTGCCGGTGTAAACGCCGCCCGAGGCCGATATGTCGCAACGTATCTTTTTCGACAGTATGGCTGTCCAGCGCAGAGGCATAAAAATATCGTTGGGCGTGCCAGTTATGGGACCGTGTACAATCTTGCGTGTGTCCACATCGATGTCCCAGCTGGCCGGGCGGTTGAACAGTGTTACTGCCGAGATGCCGGTCCACGAGAGCTGCTGCATAAACTTGGCGAGGTCCGTGAAATAGGAGCCGACCTTGATGATCAGCGGTATGGAGATGATGCGGCGCAGCGACTGTATGGTGTCGGTAAACAGACGCTGAATATCGTCGTGCGAGGTGTTGACGTTGAAAGGCAGGTAAAGAAGGTTTATCTCCAAGGCATCGCAACCCGCATCCTGAAAGTGTTTTGCGTAGTTCACCCAGTTGCCGAAGGTGTTGCAGTTGATGCTGCCGATGATGGGCATGGGGAACTCGCGCTTGGCGTTGCGTACCAGATTGAGATATTGTTCTAAAGCGTTGGATTCTATGTGGTTGGCGATGTAGTCGTAGCTGTCGCCGAAAGTTTCGTAGGGGGTGTAGTAGTTGGCGGCGTTTTTCTTGATATCGAACAGAATTTGCTCTTCAAAAATCGATTTTAGCACCACCGCTCCTGCTCCGGCTTTGTACATTTTCTCCAGTCCCTGCATTGTTGTGGATAGTCCGCAACTGCCTACTATAACGGGCGAGGCCATGTCCAAGCCTACGAATTTTGTTCTTGTGTCCATATATTTTTTTTTACAAAAAATGCACTGCAAAGATATGATTTTTTTTTGGATTATTTTGAATTTCCACCTTTTTTTTAATATTTATTTGTCTCTTAATTTTGTAAAGTGTTGGTATTCCGAAGTTTGAAAGGAGAGGGTTGTTTTAAAAATTGTTTTTTTGAAAAAATATCGGAATAATATTTTGTCGAACAGCAAAAAAAACGTAACTTTGCAAACCAATTCTGATAAATAAAGTAGAAGAAATGAAGGATAATAAAGAAAAGCAAAATGTTGAAATTGGGGAAGTTATCTCCAAAACCGAAGCGTTTATCGAAAAAAATAAGAAACTTCTGACAGGTGCAATTGTCGCCATTTTGGTGGTTATTGCCGCCATTTTCGGAATACGTGCCTACAACAACAGCCGTCAGGCTACTGCCGAGGAAGAGATTTTCGCCGCCGAGCAGTGGTTTGCAATGGACTCCCTCCAGCTTGCCATGAAAGGCAACGCCATGCACATGGGTTTTGAGGCCATAGCCGACGAATACGGCTCCACCAAGGCAGGCAACCGCGCCAAATACTGTGCCGGCATTATCTGTCTGCGTCAGGGCGAATACCAGAGGGCTATCGACTATCTGGAATCATGCAAACTTAAGGACGATTTCACACCCATCCTTGCCAAAGTGCTTATCGGCGACGCCTACTACGAACTCGACAACGTGAAAGAGGCAGTGAATTACTACGAGAAAGCCGCCAAGATGGACGACAACGAAATGACAGCCCCATACGCCCTTTTCAAAGCAGGAATGGGCTATATGAAACTCGGTGACAACGCCAAAGCCAACGAGGCTTTCACTCAGATAAAGGAGAAATATCCGTTCTCCACCGAGGCCCGTCAGGTAGACAAATACATCGGCGCTGCCGAGCAACTGGCCGAGGAGTGACACAGCCCCGCGGCTGACGATTTTGAATTATAGAAGAGAGTTGTGGCCAAAAAACGCACTCTCTTTTTTGTTATAACAGAAACAAAAGTATACAGCTATGATGTACCCGAACATACCCAAGATGAAGTACACCGACACCGGCAATTTCTTCCTTATCGCCGGACCGTGTGTGGTGGAGGACAAAGTGGTCCCCTTCGAAATTGTGGAACACCTCGTCGAAGTTACTGAACGTTTGCAAATTCCCTTCGCTTTCAAGGCATCGTACCGCAAGGCCAACCGCTCGCGCGTGGATTCGTTCACAGGCATCGGCGACTGGGAAGCCCTCGAGCTGCTCAGCGAGATAGGCAAGAAATACAACGTGCCCATAGTTACCGACATACACAACGAGGTGGAGGCTGAGATGGCCGCGCAGTTCGTCGACGTGCTGCAGATCCCCGCTTTCCTCTGCCGTCAGACTTCGCTGCTGCAGGCCGCCGCACAGACGGGCAAGGTGGTGAACATCAAAAAAGGACAGTTCCTCTCGCCCGAGGCAATGAAACACGCTGTGGACAAGGTGCGCTACTTCGGCGGCAAGGACATCATGATTACCGAACGCGGCACCACTTTCGGCTATCAGGACCTTGTGGTGGATTTCCGCGGAATACCAATAATGAAAGAAAACAACGTGCCTGTGGTGATGGACATCACCCACTCGCTGCAGAAACCCAACCAGCCGGCAGGCGTTACGGGCGGCAACCCCGAACTTATCGGTATAATGGGCCGCGCCGCCGTGGCCGTTGGCGTTGACGGAATTTTCCTCGAAACACACCCTTATCCGCTCTACGCCAAGAGTGACGGCGCCAATATGCTGCGTATGGACTTTGTGGAAGATGTTCTGAAACGTCTGCTCGTTATCCACAAAGCCGCAAATTCAACTATCGAATAACATTAATATAGTAAACAATGAAACTCGACCTTAAACGTCCTCTTGTTTTTTTTGATCTCGAAACCACTGGAATCCAGATTGGTAGCTCTTATATTGTAGAGATAAGCCTTGTGAAAGCGAATGTCGACGGCAGCGTGGTGGAGGTAACCCACCGTGTGCGTCCCGCCCGCCGTGTGCTGCGCGACGGTGTGGAGGTGATGGAAACCGTAAAGATACCGCCCGAGACCACTGCCGTGCACCATATTACCGACGCCGACGTGGCCGACAAGCCCACTTTCCGCGAGCTGGCTCCCGAAATCCTCGCCTTCATTGGCGATGCCGACCTTGCCGGCTACAACTCCAACAAATTCGACGTGCCGCTGCTGGTGGAGGAGTTCCTACGCAACGGCTTCGATTTCGACCTTTCGACACGCTATCTGGTCGATGTGCAGAATATTTTCCATAAAATGGAGCAACGTACCCTCAAGGCTGCCTACAAATTCTATTGCGGCAAGAACTTGGACAACGCCCATTCGGCCAACGCCGACACTATGGCCACCTACGAGATTTTCCTCGCCCAACTGGAGCGTTACAAGGATGTGGAATACACCGACGAAAAAGGCAACGTGTCAAAACCCATTGTGAACGACATCCCCGCCCTGAGCGAGTTCTCGAAAAGCCGCCAGTGGGCCGACCTCGAAGGCCGTATCGGAATAAAGAACGGCGTAGAGGTGTTCAATTTCGGCAAGCACAAGGACAAACCCGTGCGCGAGGTCTTCGCTGTGGAGCCCTCGTACTACAGCTGGATGATGAACGGCGATTTCTCGATGTCCACCAAAAAGGTGATAACACGCATCTACCAGAACCTGAAAAACGAGTCGGCGGAGAAACGCGAGGCCGAGAAACTGAACCAGCTGCGCGAGAAATTCAACGGCGGACAGGGCAAACTTTTCTAACCTTTGCAGGATAAAGGAAGGAACACAAATTTGTTATAAAAGAACACGAATTGCCATATAATTATCCATTAATTATTGAAACACAATATATTGTAATTTTTTTTTTAAAAGAAACGCGAATTTGCCATATAATTATCCCATTAATTGTTGAAATACAATAAATTGTAATTTGTTATAAAAGAAACACGAATTGCCATATAATTATCCATTAATTGTTGAAATACAATAAATTGTAATTTGTTATAAAAGAAACACGAATTGCCATATAAGTATCCATTTAATTAATTTATGAATAATTCGTGGAAATTATATGTTGAAAATTGAATAATTATTCGCATTGTTATATTAATTATTTAGGAGCTCATCAACCTTTCAGGTGTCGTGGCAATTATATGTAAAAAAAAACAAGTTTGTTGTGAAAATCATCTGTGTAGCAAAGAATTACGCCGCCCATGCCGCGGAGTTCGACGCGGTGGTGCCGCAAAAGCCTCTCTTTTTCCTGAAACCCGACAGCGCCCTGCTTATCCGCAACCGGCCTTTCTATTATCCTGATTTCTCCACCAACATACACTACGAGCTGGAGCTTGTGGTGCGTATCAACCGTCTGGGCAAGGGAATACAGCCGCGTTTTGCGCATAAGTACTACAGCGAGGTGGGGTTGGGTATCGATTTCACCGCCCGCGACCTGCAGGCCGAGGCCAAGAAAAACGGCAACCCGTGGGCGATAGCCAAAGGCTTCGACAACTCCGCCGCAGTGAGCGAATTTGTGCCGCTCGAAAAACTGGGCAAGTCCGTGAACCAGCTGAAATTCCGTCTGTTGAAAAACGACGAGCAGGTGCAATCGGGCGACACCTCGCAGATGCTTTTCGGCGTTGACGAGCTGATTGCCGAAATTTCGCAGTATATGACCTTGAAAACCGGCGACTACCTGTTTACCGGCACCCCAGCCGGCGTAGGCCCCGTGCAGATTGGTGACGTGCTTGAAGGCTATCTGGAAGATATGCCCATGCTGAAATGCAGAATTAAGTAGTGACGAACAGCCGTTCGGCTTTACAAATCAACGCATATTTCCGTAGAGACGTGGTGCACCGCGTCTCTACAATTATCCACAGCATATCCGTTAGACGTTTCAGAAAACGTCTCTACAAATTTGGCGAAAAAAACGTCCCCACAAATCACAAATTATTGTTCACTTTTCACGAAAAATTCGTATCTTTGCAGTTCGCAACAAACCGGAATAATCACATCAAAACATCACATTTATGAAAGGCAAATCCCTCATTTTCATCGCATTGATGACAGTTCTCTGCACTTTTGCCAACGCGCAGGTGCGACAAATTTTCAAAGTTATCGACTACAGCACCAGAAAGCCGCTGGCCGGAGCCACCTTCGAGTGCAACGGTCAGAAACTCACCACCAACGCCAGCGGGGTGGCGGTTTTCACTTCCAAGAAACACAAGTACGGCGACTACTGCGAGACAGGTTATATCAAGGCCGAAGGCTATGTAAGTATCGGTCCGCGATGGAAAAACCGCAAGTCGGATTTGCTCTGCAAGGACACCATTGTTTATTATATGGCCGATGCCAAAGAGTATTTCGACGAGCGCTATAGACTGTTCGACTCGCTGTTTATGTTCAAATACCGCAACGAGTTCGTCCCCACTCTGGCACAGGCCTCCTACATGCTATATTTCGGTACAGACGCCGACGAACTCTGCAACCAGCTGAAAGGGCAGGAGTATTTAAGCGAAACTCGCGAATTGTATTACACCACAGCATGCAACGTACATCCTATCAATATGTACTATATCGACAAAGAGATACGCCGCCCGTGCGAGGAATACCTGCTGCGCGGCGATGCAGAAAACTGTCTGCAAACGGCTAAAAACCAAATCGTTGACGGCGACAACAGCGACAATAACCTGCAACGCATTGACTATTACCTCGCATTGAGGGACGCCACAAACGACACTACCCACGTAAGCCATTACTACAAAATTCTTTACAACAACGGATTCTGCTCCGATGATTT
Organism: Bacteroidales bacterium; assembly: GCA_016283745.1. Classification (GTDB taxonomy): domain Bacteria; phylum Bacteroidota; class Bacteroidia; order Bacteroidales; family P3; genus UBA1219. The sequence goes on from JAEENM010000003.1 coordinate 12,082, forward strand.
TATATACAACTATTATTTCGAACTTGAAAACGAAGGCAAAACCGACGAAGCCGAACAACTGAAGCAAACCGAGCTTGCCAAAACCAAAAGCCCGTATCTGAAACTAAAACTCGGCCAAAATCCTTTCAAAATTTATTCCAAAGACCCCGAAAACCCCAATGCCGAAGCCGCAATAAAGCTATGCCTCGACAACATAGAAGCGACCCGTTCTGTAGAACAGAACTTATTTAGAATCAATAATATGAATTACTACTACAGATGTGCGTCGTATATTTATCTTTGGGAGGAAAACGAACAGCAAGCCGAACAATACCTCGACTCCGCCTTCAACACCATCCTGAAATTGGACAAAAACGATTTCTACAACGAACTTTCGTACAAACGCGGCATCCTCAACCGGTTGTCGGTTCTGCCATGCTTCAACGGATTTGAGTCGCCCACATCCGATAAAATCAAAGACTACGCCCTGCGTCTGACCAAAGAGATACTCGATGAAAAGCCCAGCCTGTGCAACCGCCTGTTATACTTGTATTTAATGCAGAGAAGGGTTGCCGGCAACGACAGCCTTATGCTCACCTACCTGCCCGCCATGGACAGCGTGGAGCAGAGTCTGAAAGACGACCTGCCCTACATTATGCTGCCCGGCATTTTCCGTACCAAGGCCAACACCACCTTTGCTGCACTTTTCAGCGATGACACTCCCGGCGAGATACTCCGCAATTTCGACGAATACAAAAAGTCCTACTACGCCTGCCGCGAGCTGTTCCCCGGCATTTTCGAAAGCAACTGCCTTTACAACAATTTCAACATAAAAAAGAGCGGCTATAAGACCGGCAACGACTTTATCGCCGAACCCGCCGACGCCCTCTCCGAAGAGATTCTCACCGCCGAAGCAAAGAAAGACGGCACCGACAGTCTGCTGATGAAAGGCGCTTTCTACAACGCCCAAGCCGAGAACCTCTACCGCGACGAATACTACCAGCAGTCGATGCGCTGCTACGACAAATCCGCCGAATACTACACCCGCGCCGCCGCCAACGACACTTCGGGATTCGCCTATATCAAACTGTGCGACAATCTCTTACAGAAAGGCGACGCCTATTACAACCTCAAACGCTACGACGACGCCATAGCCACCTACCAGAAAGTTTTCGACTACGAAAAACAGATTCCGCAGCCCGCAAAACCGCGCTACACTGCTCAGAAAGGCCAAGCCTATCATTTCGAGGGCGATATGATGCTTGCACAGAAGGAATACAAAAAAGCCAACAAACTTTTCGACAAAGCGGAAAAGGAATTCAAAAAAGCCGAGAAAATGGGCGACAGCACCCTATACGGGCATTGGGCCGAACTGCATTTCAGCAAGGCCATCCTCAACCTTCAGCAAGAAAAAGAGGACAAAATGATTGAGGAACTCCAAACCACCGAGAAAATCTACCAAACCCTGCCCATGACCAATGCCAGCCGCAAATACGAGATGGTAAAGAACACTCTCCTGAAGCATTACAAAGAAACCGAGGACTGGAGCAACTACCTCGTGTGCAAAACCACCTACCACCAGTACCTCGACTCGGTGAAATACACCGATTTCGAGCATTACCAAGAATATGTTGACAATGCCATACAGCTCGGCGACCTGTGGGCGGAATATGGCCTGCCTACTGCCGTGCTGCGTTTCTACAAAGAGGCAAAAGCCGGCAAGGAATTCCTGATGAACTACGGTCAGGCGCCCGACGACGAATACTATAAACTGGCCTACCAAGTGGGACGCTACTATCGTTTCTGCGACTCCACCCAAAAGGCCATCGACCAATTTGTGGAATGTGAGAAAATCAACCTGCTGATGTACGCCGACACGGCACCGAATACTGCCATGTTCAACGACCTCAACATCAAAAGTCAGACAGCCCAGTGCTACGAAGACCTCGCGCAGAGCGACACCGTGGACGGCGACAAATGGTACAAAGAGGCTATACCACTTTACACATTGATTGTCAACAAACTATCCACCATGGACACCAACCCATCGCTGAAACGCAACCTCGGCTACTACCACCGCCGTCTGGCCAACGTACACCTCAACCTCAACCACTACTACTCCGCCGACAAGCATTTCGACACCGCACTTGCCGTGATGTTGCCCCTTTACAACGGCGAATTCAAGGAATATACTGAGGAGGAGGTGGCTCGCGACTACCTCGGCAAAGCCATCATCTACCGCTCCAACGAGGATTACGAGGATTTCTCCAAAGCCAAGGAGCTGCTCACAGCCTGCATCGAGACCTGCCAGAAAGCCACCGACCCCGACGAGCTGCTCAACATACAGTACTACGCCGTGAGCATGCTGCTCGACATACTCGAAGACCCCACACAACACGCCAGCGAAACCGACATCAAGAACTACCGTAAGCTGAAAACCGAGCTGGAAAAGAAATTGGAGAAACTGAAATAGGGAACGTCTAAAACACGAAAAACGTTGTTTATTGTTCTTTTAAAGCAAGCCGTTATTATGCCCAAAAAACACCTTTATTTCGATATGGACGTCCGTCGCTTGCCCGACCTCGGCGAGAAGGACTTCCAACGCCTGCGCAAATACCTCCACGCATGGCGTTTCCTCCAAGGTCTTGAGCCCGACACAACGCTGATAGAAGAGTGAAAGGATAGAAAATGAGATATGTCAAAACAATTACGATTTTAGCCCTCTTGTTTGTCGTAAATGCGAAAACAATCGCACAAACAACAGACAGCCAGTTAATTGAAAAAATAGCTCAAATAAACGACATGCCTTATATCGGAAACTTCGGAGACAGTTTGTATTGGAAAATTGTGACCGAAGGACTTGACATTGTCCCCAATTTAATTGAGTTAATTGATGATACTACGACGACAAAAGCGACTATTCCAAATTGGGGAGGATATTATTGTGTCGGAGACATTGCCTTTAGCATGATAAACGACATCATTTTTCAGATTCCAATTATTGATTTCATCCAAACAAAAACAGATTTTGTAGGAGAAAAGATCTATTTCGAATTTGTTCAAGATAATTTTCAAAACAGAGCCCATATGAAAAACGAGCTGTCCAAATGGTTTGTAGCCAACAAAGACGGTCTCGAGTGGGTAAACAACAAAAAAGAGTTTATCGCCAACCATTACGACCCACCTTACATAAAAGGTCACTACGTTTTTAATAAAGAAATACAATCAACTAATTACTAAGTACTTTTCACCAATCACATAAAAAAACGTATCTTTGCATTGTCAATTTATAGCAAATTGAGGTAATACATATAATCCATTAAGAAAGAAACAAAATAATATAACTCACAAAATAAGATTTCAAAGATGAAAAAAACATTCCGTTTGTTAGCCTTCGCCTTTGCTGCAACAAGCATGCTCCTGATTGGCTGCAACAAAAAAGATGATAATGCATCCAAGCCCGACGAAACCGGCACCGACACCCCCACCACGCTGGAGGTTTCCACCACCCCGTCGAACAAAGTGGCTGTGATAGAACTGATTACCGGAAACGGATGTCCACACTGCGCGCGGGGACATCGCAATGTCAATCAGGCCTTAGCCGCACACCCAGCCGGACAAGTAATAGCTATAAACATACACGCCGGCAGTTCGGCAGGTGCCTACAAAACCCAGTTCGGCACCGCCATCAACGACACTTTCAACTCTTTGGGATACCCTGCGGCAGTAGTAAACCGCCACACCTTTGCAGGATATTCCACAACCGGCGGAGCCCTCTCCGACGGTCGCATCTCGGAAGTAACGGACACCATCTTAGCCCAACCTGCCTGCGCCAATATAGCTGCCAAAGCCACCATCGACCAAGCCACACGCAAACTCACGGTGGAAGTGGCGGTGTATTACACCTCCAACGGTACAGGCTCCACAAACAAACTCAACGTGGCCATACTTCAGGACAGCGTTTGGGGATACCAGTCGGGCGGCTCGGAAAATCCCGACTACTACGATGCCGAAAACGACAGTTACTGCCACATGCTTATGCTGCGGCACCTTATCACCGGACAATGGGGCGAGGACATAGCGCCTGTAACAGCAGGCTCCAAGATAGGCAAAAAGTATACCTATACCATTCCCGCACAGATAAGCAACGAAGATATGGTGCTGAAACACCTCAAGGTGGTGGCATTTGTGGCCGAAAACCAACGCGATATCATCACCGCCTGCGAAGCACCGATAACTCTCAAATAAACAGACAGATAGAGTTGCCCGACAAAATAAAAAGGGAGAGATGCTGGTCTCTCCCTTTTCTTTTACATAAACTTTCTGCTACATTTTTTTCCCATCAATTCGTTTTTTTCCGTATTTTTGCATTATGTTTTGGGGATATTTACAAAAAGGGCATATATAGTCCCATAGTAGGTGCTACAGAGAAAAAACACTCTACCATTTGTTCATGATTAAAGAAATATGAATTGGCAGAATTCAATCAGCCACAAAACACAGCCGTGTGATTTATTCCACAGCCTTATAGAAAAACTGCCATTTAGTTGAATTGCCAGGGAACCTACCTGTGTACATAGCTTTTGGCAGGCCGTGTTCGTTGTACTCATAGCTCCAATAGCTATAGCCGTTGCCAAGCAAATTGTTGGTGGAGCCGTTGCGAATATAGTTCCCAACAACAGTCCCCATGCCCATCAGTGGTTCGTAAACAAAGTTGTCGCCCATGCCAAAGTTCGGGCGCGGGCGGTTGTCGTAATTATAGTTGGTTGTTTGGAAATAGTATTGTCCCGTAGTATTTTCGAGACAGCGCCTACGCTCTCTGATAACGTTGCCATTGGCATCATAATCCAAAAGAGAGTAAAAGTCCGAAGTATTTTCCCAATATATACTGTCCACACGTCCGTTGTGATACCCGTAGCACGTTTCGTTGTTCACATATTTTGATTTTACAATTTTCCCTTCATTGTCGTAAAAAAATAAGAAGTACCCTAGGGAACTGGTGTTGCCTCCGTTGGTTACGGACTTTTCTATCTTTTCCAGCCTTCCGTTGGAGTACAAAAATGTGTCTATATACAATTCTATCCTCATTCCCGAGTACTCTATGATGCCAGTTTTCAACACTCTGCGTTTCAATCGGTTGAGTTCGTCATACTCGTATTTGCATAATTTGTAGTTTTCCGCCGATTCGTACCAAGCCACCGAATCCACCAAAAAACTGTCTCTAACACTATGGTGTACAGGTGGTAAAGGTTCATCATTTGATGGAGGCTGCGTTTGTACAACTTGTTCATTTTTTTCTTTTTCGCACGAAAAGAAAAAAACAGCCAAAAGGCAAGGCGAAAATGCCAAGTAAATAAATAACTTTCTAATTGTCACACCTTTATGTTTTAATTGTAAACACTATTTGTTCTGCAAATATAATATTTTTTTTTCAATTCAAGAAAAAAGACAAAAAAAACAATAAAAAACCGTATTTTTGCATGTCTGTTTTGCATGGACAGAAACAATTTTAGTAACAACGTAAAAAACACAAAATAAAATGATTACATTCATCATATCCGTAGTTTTGCTTCTGTTAGGATACTTCCTGTATTCCAAATTGATTGAAAAAATCCTCGGCGCGGACCCCAAACGCGAGACTCCCGCCACCACTATGGCCGACGGTGTGGACTATGTGCCGATGAAACCGTGGCGCATTTTTCTTATCCAGTTCCTGAACATCGCCGGCGTGGGACCCATCGTGGGTGCCATTATGGGTGCGCAGTTCGGCACAGCCTCGTTTCTGTGGATTGTGTTCGGATGTATCCTTGCAGGTGCCGTGCACGATTTCATCGCCGGTTTCGTGTCGTTGCGCGACCGCGGCTGCTCCCTGCCCGAAATCCACGGCAAGTACCTCGGCAACGGCGCCAAGCAGTTTATGCGCTATTTCACTGTGATACTGATGATTCTGGTGGGTGCCGTGTTCGTAAAGACGCCCTCGCAGCTGCTTTTCACCAACTTCACCCCCGACTGGCAGATATGGATCTGGCCGGTGATAATCTTCGTTTATTACATGCTTGCCACGATGTTGCCAATCGACAAGCTGATAGGCCGTATCTACCCCATTTTCGGCATCTTGCTGCTGCTGATGGCCGTGTTTGTGATGTGCGCATTCCTTTTCCGTCCCGAAGTGCATCTCACCGAGGTGTGGGAAGGACTTAGCAACCAGCATCCCAAGGCCGACACCAACCCCATTTTCCCGATGATGTTCGTAAGCATCGCCTGCGGTGCCATTTCGGGATTCCACGCCACGCAGTCGCCGCTGATGGCACGCTGCATGGTTAACGAAAAACAGGCACGTCCTATCTTCTACGGCGCCATGATAGCCGAAGGCATCGTAGCCCTTATCTGGGCTGCCGCAGCCACCTATTTCTTCCACGACAAAGCCGACCTCTGCGCCGGAAAAAGCGGCGACGCCATGGTGGGTGTCATCGCCAACGAATGGTTCACCCCCGTGCTGGCCGTGGTTACAGTGCTTGGCGTTATCGCCGCTGCCATCACCTCGGGCGACACCGCATTGCGTTCCGCACGTCTGATAGTGGCCGATATCTTCAAAATCGACCAGAAACCCATCTGGAAACGTTTCCTCGTGGCACTGCCCGTATTCCTGCTCGCCGGCGCCATACTCGTTTACACTTTCGTGGATGCCGACGGTTTCCAGACCATCTGGCGTTATTTCGCATGGGCCAACCAGCTTCTGGCAATGGTAACGCTCTGGGCGATAACCGTTTATTTGACTATCAACAAAAAACCGTATATCATCACGCTTGTGCCAGCATTGTTCATGACAATGGTCTGCGCCACCTTCATCATCATCTCCGACAGCGGATTAGGACTGCCGAACAAAATTTCGCATATCCTCGAGGGAGGAGAGTCCGTGCCACCACACATTGCTGAAGTACTGCCGACCACCCTTTCGTACAGCCTCGGCGGAGTGATAACCCTCGTCGCATGCGTGTGGTTCTTTGTTTGGAAACATAAGAAATCAGCTAAACAGGAAGTCAAATGATGGACGAGTCTTCCCGCAAGAAATCGCGGTAGAATGCGTTGATGTCCAATAAGTTTTTATAGTAAATCCAATTCTGTGCTCTCCGAGCCTCACTGTTTCACTTGGTATTCCAAGAAAATGGTTTGGGTTGAGTTTTCGTTGTTCACGCGTATGGTGAGAGGGATAAAGAGCGGGGCGGAGGAGTTGATGTCGTAAGTGTTGATTTTCAGTTGGAAAGTAAGGTAGCCGTTGGCGGTGGTTTCGGAGTTCTGCACTATTCTCGCATTCGACGAGGCTACGTGCATATAGTTCACAATCATCTTTTTACCTCCTACAATGGGTAGCGATACGTAAACCGTCATCGAGGTGTCGCGGGGTATGGAGCCGAGTTTCACCGTACCCGACGACAGTTGCAGGCGGCTTTTGTTTTCCTCGTCGGTGTAAAGGTAATCCACAATCTCTATACGGCGTTCGGCAATGGCTTCGGGGCTGTACACCGACTTGCTTTGGTTTTTGGCGTCGCTGCTCACGTTCTTTCCGGCTTTGCTGCTGCCCAGTGCCAGCTCCTCTATCTGCAGGCTGCCGCCGAGGTTGGGGTTCTGTATGTATTTGGCAATGATGCCGTTGTCGTAGGCAAGCAGCTCGTTCAAGAAACTGGAGATACGACGTTTTGAGAGTGTGAAATTGTATTTTTCCGTGGCCAGCGGACTGGCGTAGCCTTTCACCAGCAGACGTATGTGTCGGCCGTTTTGCAGGTCCTTGCGGATGATGCGCATCAGGCTGTCGAGGTCGGCGTAGCTGTAGGGCAGGGTGCTGTCGAAGAAAATGTCGAGGGCGCGCAACACGCTGTCTTTTTGTGCGATGTTTTTTATGCTGGAGTGCGTTTTCTTGTACTCCGTTTTCATAGTTATGTAGTTGGTATAGGCGTCGGAGTAGGTCTTCGTCGTGGTGACGTTTTGCGAACGCGGGTCGGGTTCGTCGTTGTGGAAATAGAGGGTTACGGGCAGCAACGAGCGGGCGTTCTGCTGTTCCACTTTCACCACAATGCTGTCCCGTTTGGGTTTCTCCACGGGAATGGTGTCTGGAGTGCGTTGCCACGAATAGATGTCGTTGCAGCAGGTGTTGTCGGCAATGAAATAGGAGCCTTTGCGGTTGGTGGTGAGGAATCCCGAAAGGGTGTCGTTGGTGTTTACGGTGAAATAGAGGTCGTTGGCCGGCGAGTTCATCTTGCCGCCGAGGTTCTCGGGCTTCGTCCATTGGTCGCGGAAGCCTTCGGAACAGAAGATGTCGAACCCGCCGAATCCGTAGTGGTAGTCGGAGCTGAAATAGAGTTCGCCGGTGGCGTCGCAGTAGAAGGGGGTTATCTCGTCGCCCACGGTGTTCACTGGCGAGCCGAGGTTCACGCTGGGACTGAATTTGTCGCCGTCCACCACGGAGTACCAGATGTCCATGCCACCGCTGCCTCCCGGACGGTTGGAGGCGTAGAACAACAGCGTGGTGCCGTCCTTGTGCGCCACGGCGGGCTGTGTGGAGGTGTAGTTGGGCAGGTTGATGTTGCGGCCGAGTTTCTTGGGCGTCGTCCATTTGCCGTTACGGTAGTACGACACGTAAATCTGGCTCAGTATCTCGGAGAAGGAGTTGGGGTCGCCGTAGGTGAGGTACACGCATTGGTTCACCTCGTCGTAGGCCACGTTGCCGCTGTGCGATTTCTTGCTGTTCAGTCCCCATGTGTTGAGTTTGCTCTGTGCGTAGCGGCCGTTTTTGCCAATCCTCGACTGGTATATCTGCTGCAGCACGAAAGTCTCGAAAAGCGAGTTCTCCGACGGTGCGGTAAAAATCTCATCGAGACGTGAGAAAAGCACTATGGAGTCGCCAACTTTGATGGCTCCCGACTCGCTGTTTTCGGTGTTCACGCCTTTGCCCTCGTGGAACACCTGATATTTGCGCCGCAGATGGTCGATGGAGTCGTTGATTATCAGCGAGCAGGCTGTAACCTCCTGTCGGGCACGTTGTTCAAAATAGGTGTTGTGCGGGAACGACTGTACGTAGGCTTTGTAGTAGACAAGTGCGGAGTCCGGGGCGCCGTTGCATTTGTACATGGTGGCCAGCAGGTAGTCGGTGTCGGGGTATTTGTTGGAGTTTGCCGATGAGCGCACACGCTGGTAGTAGCGTATGGCGGCGGGGTAGTCGTTGGCCATACGTGCCGACTCGGCCATCTTGTACAGCAGGTCGGTGTTCTGCTGGCTCATTGTGATGGCGTTTTTGTAATGAGCGAGGGCGGTCTTGTACCATCCCAGCTCGAAAGCCTCGTCGCCTGCCAGCTCGCTCTCGTTCTGCGACAAGACGCAAGAGGGCCACAGCATCGCCGTTATTACAAACAGCGTGCCGAGCAAAGTCCTGATATGTAGTCTTGTCGTTTTCATTATGTGAAAGTGGGGCAGGGTATGGATTTTACTTTCTTGACACGTTTCTTTTCTTTGATATAATAAACGATTCCGAGTTCCACGGCGCCAACGGTGTGGCTGGCGGGTTTCAGGTCGGAGATGTTCACGTCGTATGCCGCGCCGAACACCCAGTTGTCGTATTCCAGTCCCACGGTGGCCACTATGGCGTCCATCTGGCGGAAGAAAGCTCCGACGAAGAGGTTGTTTTTGAAATAGGCGCGTTGCGAGATGTCGAGTCGGGCCTTGAGGCCGTAGAGATATTCGCTGTATTGTTGCTGGAATTGCAGTAGCACTGTGGGTTGCAGGGTCAGTCGGTCGGAGGTGGCGATGCTGAAATTGAGGTAGAAATTGAATTTCGGTTCCAGATAGGTGTCGTCGAGGCCGAGGTACGAGATGTTGGGTTTGTTGAGGTGGTAGGCGGCTATGCCCGTCTGTATGCCTAACTGGTCGGTGAACTGGTCGCTCCACATAATGCCCGCCCCCACGTCGAAATAGGTTCTGTTGGTGATGTCGAAAGCCTCGCTGGGGTCGGTCATCTCGGCGTTCTGCGGGTTGAAGCCGCGTTGGCCGTAGCCGCCGGTGACGCCAGCCGAGAGGTAGCTCTCCTTGTCATAGCTCAAGGCTTTGAAGAACGACAGAGTGATGTCGGCCTGCGCTATGCCGTAGCCGAGGGTGCCCGCCTTGTCGCCGGTAACCATCACGCCCAGACTTAATCCGCTGTTGCTGTATCGGTTACGCATAATGCCCACCTCCCCCGAAGCCGCGAGGGTCTGGTAGGGGTTGCTCACCGTGGCCCACTGGTTTCGGTAGAAAGCGCTGAAGCGTGCCCGACCTTCGAAAAATCCTGTGTAGGCGGGGTTTACAAACAGCGGGTTGAGGTCCGCTTGCGAGAAATGGATATCCTGCCCTATGGCAATGCCCGACATCGCCATAAAGCATAGTATTGGTATCCATTTTCTTATGCGCATAGGTATATAATTTGCAAAAGCAAAGATACGAATTATTTTTGATGATGACAAATTTAATATTTTTTGTGCGGTTGTGTTAAAATGTAATGAATTGAATTGTAATAAATTATATATGTGCGTATTTTGGTTGCCATTGGAGGATAAAAGCATTTGCCACAGTTTGTTCTATGCAAAGTTTTATAAACTGATAGTTGGAGCTTTTTTCTGCAATTTCAAAAAATATGGCGTACCGCTCCATGCAACTTTTGAAGTGTACCTACTCAATCCAATCCGCCGCAACCGGTTCCGACTTCCGAACTAAAAATAAACTTTTTCCTGTTGAAAAAAACAAAAAAATATTCCAAAAACCTTGATGTTTACCTTGAAAAAATCTTAAAAACAGGAGCGGGCTGAGAGTTTTTTTTAACAAAATGTAAATAATGTAGTCTCTTGATTTGCTTTGTTTTGAGGTGTTTTCGTTTGTGATGATAACAATGTGCTGTTGAAAAGAAGAAAAATATTTGGAATTTTTCCAAAAAATGATTATATTTGCACGCTTAAAAACATAAAAATTGATGAAAAACTGGAAAACATCCGCCCAAAACAAGGCCATGGCATGGCTTTGTGGACTGCTATGCAGTAGCAGTTGTGTGATTTTCAATGTTTTGTCATTGTTATGGAGTAACGGGAATAACAAAATTTCCGCACTCCGTGTTCCGAGTTCCGAACTAAAATAATTCCGAAATCATAAATCCGAAATCCGAAATATACACACCTATGCATAACCATTACACCTTTTTAAGTAAAGATTTTATGAAGATTAGTTTACGCAAATCCACTAACATTTTTAAAGCCGTGGCAGTTGCCGCGCTACTGTTCGCCGCAGGCTCTGCCAAGGCGCAGACCACTGTAACTATTGGTACAGGTACAGTATCCGTTAATTATTTGCCTCTTGACAACTATTATAATTACACTTACTCTCAGCAGATTTATACTGCCGCAGAGATAGGGGCTGGAGGAACTGCTCAGTTAATATCTTCAATTGCATTCCAGTATGCTTATGCTACCGCATCAACGCAAAAAAGAAATTGTACCATTTATATGGCAAACATTGTTAACTCAACATTTTCTTCAACAAGTGATTGGGTGCCGTTTGCCAACCTGACGCAAGTATATGTTGGTCCCATGAATTTTACAGGAGGTGTGGGCACTTGGACGACATTTAATTTGACAACCCCATTCGTTTATAATGGAACAGGTAATTTGTTGGTGTGTGTACACGATAATAGCGGTGCTTATGATGGTTCCAATTACAAATGTTATGCGACATCTGCTACAAGTCAGTCGTTATGTGCGTTTCAGGACTCGCCAGGTCCATATACCATTAATCCAACGTTTGTGTCATCAGGTAGTGTGGGTATAAAAACGGAAAAAAGCAATATAAAACTGACGATGACTCCATTTACATGTCCGTCAGTGAGAAACCTTGCAGTTTCCAACAGCATATTGTCATGGTCTGCTGGAGGAACAGAACCCCAGTGGCTTGTGGAATACGGCTCTGTTGGCTTTACCCCCGGCACAGGTACAACAGTGGTTGTAAATACTACTCCCCAGTACGATTTTTCTGCGTTGGCCAGCGGTGTTTACCAGTTCAATGTAAGACCTTATTGCGGAGTTGGCGACACTGGTATGATTCAATCAATAGTTGTGCCTAAAAACTTCACCTTCTGTGGTGGCTCTGGCACTCAGATTGATCCCTATCTTATCTGTAACGAGACGGATTTGCGCAATTTGGCTACCGTCGTGAATGCGGGTGTTAGTTATCCAAACACATATTTCCGTTTGCAGAACAATATAGCCTTGGCACAGGGTGCGTTTACTCCTATCGGAAATTCTACAACCCCCTTCCGCGGCCATTTCGACGGTAACAGCAAAAGTATCACCAACCTCACAATGTCCAATACCTCCGGCGACCACAATGGTCTTTTCGGTATGCTCATTGGCGGTAGTATAAAAGACCTTACCGTAGGTGGCTCCGTCGCAGGTGGCGACACCACTGGAGGTATTGTGGGTAGTGCCGTGAACAGCGTTATCCGCAACTGCGTAAACAATGCGGCCATTACAGGGTCGTCCTATGCTCACGGTGGTATTGCGGGAAGCATCGTCAGCACCAAAGTCCTCGACTGTCGTAATACGGGAGCAATAGCCGGTAGTTACTGTACTGGCGGTATTGTTGGTTATGCCAATACCAAGTCGGCAATACACCGTTGTTCGAACACAGGAACTATTAGCAATTACAGTCAGTACCACGGTGGCATTGCAGGATATTTCTACAACGCCGCTGTGAACGGCGACACTGTGGGCATCTTTGCGTGCCGAAACACGGGTTCGGTAACGGGTGGCTCGTACACGGGCGGTGTGGTAGGTTATATATACTATTCCAATGTGGATTCCTGTTACAACACTGCCAATCTATCAACCTCCGGTTATTCGTACGTGGGCGGTGTTGCAGGATATGCTTATTATACTAAGATTCGTCGCTGCTCAAACCGAGGCAATGTGCCTAGCTCCAGCTATGTGGGCGGTATATGTGGATACATATATGGTAGCAGTTCGGCCTATTGCTATATACAATACTGTGTCAATACAGGTCATATAACTGCTAGTACCTATGTGGGGGGCATTTCAGGAAGGACATATTATACATATGTAGATTATAATACCAATAGCGGCGATGTAACATCCACAAGTACTAGTACTTCGAGCTATGTGGGCGGTATTATTGGCTATAGCGCAGCAAATACCTATGTCCGTTACAACCTCAACGGTGGCTATATAAAGAGCAGTGGCGGAGCTGTAGGCGGTATTATGGGTTATACTTCTGGCAGTACCACGAATATTGTTTACAACCTCAACGTGAACAACGTCAAAGGTTCGGCTAATGTTGCAGCTATCGCAGGAACGGGTTCTGTAAATACCAGTAATAACTATTGGGACAAGCAGATGTGCCCAACGACATACGTGTATGGCACAACCACTACCAACAACGCCACATTGGGCCGTCCCACCTCCGATTTTATTGGGGTGGCCACGTATCCCGGCACCTCATATTTCACAGCAGTGGCAAACATGTACCCCATACCTACAGGTATGACCGACAGCATCGGCTCCAAATTGGCGGCGACTCCCATACGTCTGACGAATAACGAAACCGTCAATAACGTTAAAACAAACTTTACTGTCGGCACCCTCAACAGTGTTAGTTGGACAAGCAGCAACACCAGTGTTATAAGCGTTAGCGGTGCCAACGCCACTGTAAATGGCTTCGGTCTTACCATGCTTACAGGCACCACTGGTGGTATGCAGAAACATATTTGGCTTATCAACGAACCGACGTTCTGTGGCGGCGACGGTACCCAGGCCAACCCGTGGCTCATCTGCCGACACCAAACCCTCGACTCCCTTGCACAGTTTGTGAACTCGGGTATCGATTTCGAAGGCAAATATTTCAAAGTCGTGAACGACCTAGATCTCAGCTCGTACTCCAACTGGCGTGTGATAGGCAATAGTATGTCGTACCCCTTCAAAGGCCATTTCGATGGTAACAACAAAACCATAAGCGGACTTACCATAACAGGAAGCTCCAGCTATCGTGGTCTTTTCGGTGTTGTTCTCGGAACAGGTACTGCCGCATCTCAAAAGGCCGAGATACACCATCTTACAGTCCGCGGCTCGGTGTCGGGCAGCAGTTATACTGGGGCGATAGTTGGATATGCTGATTTTACCAATTTCAAAAAACTTACAAACTATGCCGACGTGTTGACAAATAATATGTACCACGGAGGTATAGTGGGGTGGTGTAATACTTATTGCGAGTTCGACAGTTGCTACAACCATGGCGATATCGCGGGTGGTCAATATACAGGTGGCATAACAGGCTATATATCTACATGCGGAATAATCACCAATTGCGAAAACACTGGTACGATAAATTCCACGTCCAGTTATATTGGAGGAATAGTTGGTTATTATGGTAGTGGAACTACTACAAGCACATACGAGATTAACAATTGCCACAACAGGGGAGAGGTTAGAGGCTCTTCTTGTATAGGAGGTATTGCAGGACAAGCGTATTATTGCCGTACCCGTTTCTGCAATAACTATGGTCCTGTAACTTCTACAAGCTACGCAGTTGGTGGTATAGTTGGCTATAACTATTATTATAGCATTATTTCTGGAAGCAACAACTATGGTAACGTAACATCCACATCTACTACGACGACATACACGAGTTCGGGCTATGGTGTTGGCGGTATTGCTGGTTGCAGCTACTACGGCTCATCAGGCAATGTTTCTGCCATAGACTCCTGCAACAACTATGGTAATGTTACATCCTCGGCATACTGCACAGGTGGTATCGTGGGACAGAATTGGTACTATGGTCATGTGAACAAATCGTTCAACTATGGTAACGTAACAGGTACCTATTATGTCGGCGGTGTTTGCGGATTTAATCGTGGTTACACAAGCACAACTGTTAACTACAACTGCCACATTCAAAATAGCGGCAATAGCGGTTCCGTTATAGGCACCTACTATGTGGGCGGTATAGTCGGACGCAACGGATATAGTTCTAGTTGCTACTACACATATGTAGAGAGCTGTGTAAATACCGGACGGGTAAGAGGTACCTACTATGTGGGCGGTATAGCTGGACAGAACTATGGTCAGAGCAACACTACATACAGACCCAAGCTTGTCGGCTGCCTCAACGCTGGTGTTGTTGAGGCCACTACCAACTATGCTGGCGGTATCTGCGGACAGACATATTCAAGCACAAGCTACGGTATATTGGAGTACAACCTCAATGTGGGTTTGGTTAAAACCCCCGGTGCATACAAAGGCGGCGTGGAAGCTAACTCTGTTGCTCCTACAGGATGTTACTACGACAGCCTGATGTGCCCCATGTCCACATATTATTATAATACTACCAATGCCACCTACGCCAAACGCACCTCGGCTCTCACCGACGGTACTTTCAATCCCAGCGCAACATACTTCACAGCAGCCAACGGCTTGTATCCTCGTCCTACCACAATAGCCAACCATCCTATGACATTGCTGGCGGCAACCCCTGTCTTCCTTGACGAGACAGCAAGTCCCACCGACCACGTGAACAATGTGAACAACTGTTACACCGTCGGCACGGGTAATGGCGTAAGCTGGGCATCGAACGACGGCTCCAAAACGGCAATTTCAGGCTCCGACGGTGCTGTGATTGGCGCCGGTTCGGCAATAATCACAGCGGTGAAAGACAGTGCTTCAAAAGAAGTGGACCTCACAATCATCTCAGCACCAACTCCTGGTACTTTCGCATACACTGGCTCGATAACGGGTGCCATAAACACCCCTATATCCAGCGTGTTCCCCACCTCGTCTGTCGGTGCCGGGTGTACATACGCCTGTGGCAACTTGCCTGCGGGACTTTCAATAAATCCGACAACTGGTGAGATAAGCGGCACTCCGACAGCAGGAATGAACGCCACGGTTACTGTGGCCGCTGTGTGTTCCAACTGCGTGAGTTCAACGGCAACGGTGGTGATCAATATCTCGCCCTTCTGCGGTGGTACAGGTACCGCTGCCGACCCGTATTTGATATGTACCGAGCGCGAGCTGCGCGTTTTGTCCAATGACGTGAATTCCGGAAACAACAACGCCGGTGTTTACTATCGCCTGGCTGCTAACATAACTATGGCTGGCGGTGCCTTTGATCCCATTGGTACCTCGGCGGCTATTCCTTTCAGCGGTACTTTCTGGGGTGGCGGACATTCCATCACTAATCTTACCGTAACCAATAACACCAATACATTGCGTGGCCTGTTCGGCGTGCTTAAAAACGCATACGTCGATTCGGTTACTGTTGCCGGTACAATCACCGGCGGCGACACCACTGGTGCAATAGCTGGCTCGGCTATCAACTCCACCATTAAAGGATGTGTCAACAATGCTGTCATCGCAGGTAACTACCGTTATCATGGCGGTATTGTGGGTGCTATGCACAAAAGCCGTGTGATAGGCTGTCGCAACAACGGCGAAGTGCAGGGAGCTTACTCATACCACGGCGGTATAGCAGGCTGGGCCAACTTAGCCTCCACCATCAGCGGATGCTTGAATACAGGCAATATCACAGGCAGTGCCACATATCACGGCGGTATTGTGGGCCAGATATCGGAAACCACAACTACCTACAACGACACCGTGGGCGTTTTCAACTCTGTTAACCGCGGGGCTGTAACCGGTTCTCAGTATACGGGTGGTATTAGCGGCTACTCATACTATGCCAATTTTAGTGGATGTGTGAACAATGGTACCGTTACTGGTGGTTCCAGTACTTATGTCGCCGGCGTTTCAGGCTACTCCTACGGCGATGCTTCGCACGTTATAAAATTTAAGAAATGTACCGACAGCGCCAATGTTACAGGTTATTACTATGTGGGTGGCATTTCTGGCTATACCACATACGCCCGTTTCGACAGCTGTCTTAACCATGGAGTTATCACTTCTACATACACAAGTTCTAGTTCATCCTACACTACTGGCGGTATAGCAGCGTGGGCAAGCTACACCACTTTCAAACATTGTCGTACCGACGCGGCATCACAAGTGTTGGGATACGGCTATATTGGCGGTATTGTGGGTAACGCCGAATCGCGCGATACTATTGTCAATTGCTCCAATGCAGGTACTGTTACTGGTTATAACAACTATTCCCAGTCGTACCGCGGTGGTATAGCCGGACGACTGTATGGAAGTTCAGCGACTACAAAGTGTTTCGTCGATACCTGTGTCAATACGGGTGCAATATCCGGTTCGTCGTATATCGGCGGACTGTTCGGTTACACCTATATGACCACTGTGAAGAACTCACGTAACTCGGGAACGGTTACCGGCAGTTCTACATACGTGGCCGGTATTGCAGGCTATGCTTACGGCGTGTCAACTACAAACTATATACGTTTTGAGAACGACACTAACACTGGCGCTGTTACAGGTTACTATTATGTGGGCGGTATCTTGGCTCAGATGTCGAACTATGGTAGCATTTTCAACTGTGTAAACAGCGGTGATATAACATCCACTTATACAGGATCGGCAAACTACAATGGTGGTATCGTAGGTTATGTTTACGGTAATTCCACTACTTATTACGATACCATTCGGGGATGTGTAAACAGTGGCTCTGTATTGGGTAGTTATTCTTATGTTGGCGGTATTACGGGCTATACTAATTATGCCTACATCGATAGATGTAGTAACACCGACAGCGTTTCTGGAATTGGCTATATCGGTGGCATGGTTGGTTTTGTCAGTGGATACACAAATATTTATGATTGCTCCAACCAAGGTGCTATATCAAGTACTGGCACGTACACCGGCGGTATTGTGGGATATTATAATACTAACTCTGCATATAAATACCTGCAGCGTTGTACTAACTCCGGCAAAGTCACATCTACATCTTCTTATGTCGGTGGTATAGCAGGCTATACATATTATTTATATTGCTATCACAACACCAACAAGGGTGATGTTACGGGAACGACCTATGTGGGTGGTATTGTGGGTTACGCATATAGTTATACCTATTGTGACACAAATACCAACTTCGACAGCGTTAGAGGAACCTCTTTTGTGGGTGGTATAGCCGGTTACATGTACGGACCATCTTATACCCGACGTTGTTCTAACCGCGGCGTTGTGATGGGCACTTCGTCCAGTGTGGGTGGTATAGTTGGCGGCGCGGACGGAAGTTCGAATTCTAGTTATAAATATATACAATATAATATTAATAGCGGCGAGGTAAATAGCACCTCAAATTATGTGGGCGGTATTGCCGGACAACTCTATTATGCTTATTGCGACTACAACATAAACCACGGCGATGTTAACTCCTCATACATTGGTTCTGCATACGTTGGCGGTATAGTAGGCTATTCTTATTCAACTGCTTATATACGTTACAATTTAAACGCAGGTCTTATTAAAGCCGAGAATGGCGACTATGTGGGTGGTATAGCAGGCAACGGTAATGGCACCAGCTATGTTACATACAACCTCAATGTGAACAACGTTACTGGTAGGACGTATGTAGCAGCCATCACTGGTTCCGGCCAACCTGCAGCTAATAACTATTGGGATAAGCAGATGTGTCCCACAACATACTGGTACAGTACAACCACCGGCGCAACCTATGCAAAAAGCACAAACGACCTTAAAGGCGTAGCCACATACCCAAGCACATCCTATTTTACTGCCATCACCGACAAATATCCTGTTCCAACGGGCTTGCAGGACAGCATAGGAGCTCAGGTGGCTGCATCGCCGATATTCCTGCAAAACGACGAGACTGTGTCTCCCGTTATCACCAACTTCCCAGTGAGCGGCGGTCCTGCCACTTGGACAAGCAGCAATCCTGCAGCCATAAGCATCAGCGGCACCAACGCCACAGTGGGACCGTCAGGTTCTACCACTCTCACGGCAAGCAGCGGTGGAGTAGAGAAACATATTTTCCTTATTATCTCACCCGAAGCTTTCTGCGGAGGCTCCGGTACCAAAGTGGATCCGTGGCTGATTTGTACAGCGGCACAGCTCGATTCCTTGGCAATGTTCGTTAACATGGGCTTTGATTACAATGGCAAGTATTTCCGTGTGGTGAACAACCTTGATATGTCCAACTACCAGCCGTGGCGTATTATAGGCAACTCAACAACCCATCCTTTCAAAGGCCATTTCAACGGCGACAGTCATACTATATCTAACCTTGTGGTGAACAGCGGTTCGCCACAATACTGCGGATTGTTCGGCTATGTGACTGGCACAAGCGCCGATACTTGTGACATACACGACCTTGTTATCAGAGGCTCTTTCACAGGAGGCTCTTATACCGGTGCGGTAGTGGGCAATATAAGTTATGGTAAAATATATAATGTTACCAACTTCGCCACCATTTCTGGCTACAACAATTACCATGGCGGTATAGCGGGTTATGCAGCCTATACCGATATATTGCGTTGCAGCAACCGTGCCAATATTACTGGTAGTCAGTACACCGGCGGTATAGTGGGTTATGCTGTCAACGGTAGTCGCCATGTCGAATACTGCGTAAACTCCGGACACGTAACATCAAATTCTTCATACGTTGGCGGTGTTGCTGGTCGCAGCTCAATATACGTACAGTATTGTACCAACAGCGGTGATGTTACTTCCACTTCCACGGATGCTTCCTCATACGTGGGCGGTATTTCCGGTTATGCAGGTTCTTATGTGCGTTACAACCTCAACGGCGGTTATGTGCAGAGCAAAGGCGGTAGCGTGGGCGGTATAGCCGGATATTGTGGTAGTACTTCATACGTTACCTACAACCTCAACGTGAACAATGTAAAAGGTTTATCGAACACCGCTGCAATAGTGGGCTCGGGCACTGCCAATACTACCTACAACTATTGGGACAAGCAGATGTGTCCCACCTCATACATCTACGGCACTACAGCCAGTACCACTTGTGCAAAAACCACTGCACAGCTTGTCGGCACAACACAGCCAAGTGCCACATATTTCACATCTACTTCCGGTTTGTATCCAATTCCAAAAGGTCTCGGCGATTCTCTCGGTGCTAAACTTGCCGCAACACCCATCCGTCTCAACGACCCCAACGAACATGTGGATTCCACAAGGACAAGTTTCCCCGTGGGTACAGCCAACGGAGTTAGCTGGACAAGCAGCCGCCCCAGTGTGATCAGCATCAGCGGTTCCAGCGCCACAGTGAACGACTATGGCATTACACTGCTTACAGGTACCACACAAGGCATGGAGAAACATATTTGGATTATCAACAAACCAGTGTTCTGCGGTGGTAGCGGCACACAGGTTGATCCTTATCTGATTTGCCGTCACCAAACCCTCGACTCCCTTGCTACGTATGTAAATATGGGTATCGATTTCTATGGTCAGTATTTCAGAGTCGTCAACGACCTCGACCTCAGTTCGTACTCCAACTGGCAAGTGATTGGTAGCAGTTCCACCACTCCCTTCCGCGGTAATTTCGACGGCGACAACCACACCATCAGTAATCTGACAATCACCGGCACCACATCCTATCGTGGCTTGTTCGGCTATGTGGGCGGACTTAGTGCCACCGACAAGGCTGATATACATCACCTGACTGTATCCGGCAACGTGTCCGGCGGACAATTTACTGGTGGCCTTGTGGGCTATGCCACTTACACCGATTTCAAAAAAATCACCAACGACGTCGCCGTTTCGGGTAGTTACAACTCTCATGGTGGTGTAGCAGGTGACGCATACTACAACTGTGTTTTCGATAGCTGTTTGAATACAGCCACAATCTCTGGTTCCCAATATACTGGTGGTATTGTCGGTGGAAGTCAAAGCAATTATTATTGTGCAATAAAGAACAGTCGTAACGAAGGTAGCATTAACGGAACTTCTAGTTATACAGGAGGTATTGTAGGATATCAATATTATTATGGTTCGATACGCAACTGTCAGAATACGGCCATTATTACAGGATATTCATCTACTGGCGGTATTGTGGGTTGTCAAAATTATTACGATACCACAATGCACTGTTTGAACGAAGGAAATATTACAACTACCTCAAGTTATGTGGGTGGTATTGTGGGACAAAAGAGTAGTTACGGTTATATACAATACTGTCGCAACAATGCTGTTGTAACAGGATCTTCGTATGTTGGCGGCATAGTAGGTACTATAGGTTCACAACAGTTTGTTAATAATTGTAGAAACACTGGCGATGTTACCGGAACTGCTGGTTATACGGGCGGTATTATAGGTAGTTACTCAAGCGGAACTACGTCACTGACGGATATGTATGAAGTTAAAAATGACACCAACAGCGGTGCTATCACCGGTACATATAAAGTCGCTGGTATTGTTGGAAGTGGTACCTATTGTCGTATACGTTTCTGCCAAAACCGTGGCGATATCAATGGAACATCCTATCATATTGGCGGTATCGCAGGATACAATTCTTCGTATTGTATAGTGTCGGGCAGCGACAACTACGGAAATGTTACATCAACATACACAGGCACATCCTATACAGGAACTTCTGTTGGTGTGGGAGGTATAGTTGGTCAAAGCTATTATAATTCAGCTACCAATATATCAGCCATCGATTCCTGTAACAACTACGGCGATGTGCGAAGCAGCGCATATGCCACCGGCGGTATTGTAGGTATGAACTACTACTACGGCCACGTCAACAAATCGTTCAACTACGGTAAAGTAACAGGCACATATTATGTGGGTGGCGTAGCAGGTCTTAACAGAGGATATAACAGTACAACCGAGCTGAATAACGCTCACGTTATGGCCTGCGGTAACAGCGGCGATGTTACCGGTACCAATTATGTGGGCGGTGTGGTAGGTCGCAACGGCTATGAATCAAATGGCTATTACTCATACGTGCAGAACAGCGTCAACCACGGACGTGTTTCTGGTGACTCGTACGTTGGTGGTATTGTGGGACAAAACTATGGTACAAGCGGTTATGCAGCAAGAGTTATAGGCTGTCTGAACGCAGGAATTGTGGAAGCGTCCACCAACTATGCCGGAGGTATTAGCGGACAGACATATTCGTCCACCTCGTACGGCATCGTTGAATACTGTCTCAATGTGGGCAATGTGAAAACATCAGGCTCATACAAAGGCGGTGTTGAGGCCAACACGGTTGCTCCTACCTCCAGCTATTTCGACACATTGATGTGTCCCGCACAATACTATTATGGTACCACGGCGGCAACCTCTGCCACAGGACAACGCACCTCGGCTCTTACCGACGGCGTTTTCAACCCAAGTGCAACATACTTTACTGCTACTGCAGGACTGTATCCGCGTCCCACGGCCATTGCTGACAAGCCGATGACCATACTCGCGGCTACTCCGGTGTTCCTCGACGAACCTACTCCCGACCACGTTGAAAAGGTGACCACCTGCTACACTGTGGGTACAGGCAACAACGTGAGCTGGACAAGTGACGCACCTACCATTACTTCCATTGCAGGTAGCAACGGCGTGCCTATGTCTGTTGGCAACACTACCATTATTGCTCACAAAGATTCCCTTAAAAAAGAGGTGGATGTAGCTATAACAAGCGTCCCGCCAACAACACCTTTCACCTATACTACTATTATCGACACTATTGGCAAGCATATTAGCGGCTATATGCCGTCGCTCACAGGGTCGTGCGTTTATTTCAGCCCCGACCTCCCCGAAGGACTCGTTATAGATCCCAACACTGGTGAAATTAGCGGCATGGTGCTCGATACCATAAAAACCTCTTTCCATGTTGTGGCAAGCTGTACAGGATGTATTATGTCGCAGGCTATTGTAAACTGCACCATAGTGCCAATGCAGCTTTGCGTAAACTCCACTTATACTCTGCCCGCAGGCGAGGAGTGGTACTATGACAAGAATTACACCAGACCCGTTTCGGGTACTTCCATAACTGTAATGGATACCACGGTAATTTACGCCAAGGTAGAGGCTCCGATTCTGACAACAGATTTTGCCTATACAGGTTCGGCACAGACTTATACCCTGCCTGTCAACGCCGACAGTGCGTTCTTGCAGGTTTGGGGCGCTCAAGGAGGTGCATACAGTACTACTTATGCTAATGGTGGAAAGGGAGGCTATTCAGAAGGAACTTTGCCTAATACCGCAGCTGGCCAAACATTGAGTGTCTATGTCGGTGGCAAGGGCACATACGGTACAAGTACTACATATACTGCCGTTGGTGGCGGTGGCTGGAATGGCGGTGGTTCTGCCGGATATTACGGCGGTGCCGGTGGCGGAGCTTCTGATATTAGAATTAACGGAACCACGCTCTATTCCCGCGTTATTGTCGCTGGCGGTGGCGGTGGTGCAAACACTGCAAATTCATCATATTATGCCAATGGTGGCTATGGTGGAGGACTTACAGGCGGCGATGGCTCGTATACAAGTTCATCATATACAACATTTATAGGTCATGGAGGAACTCAGACTGCCGGAGGCATAGTAGGTTCAGGTTCCAGCTCTACATACAATGGCAATGCTGGTACTTTTGGTGTTGGAGGAAATACAGGATACAAATACGACAATAGCTCGTATTACTCCAATGGCGCCGGCGGCGGTGGCTGGTATGGTGGCGGAGCAGCTGGAAACTATAGTAGTTCCAGTAATATGAGAGCTTCTGGTGGTGGTGGTGGCTCAGGATATGTTTATACCGCTGCCACAGCTAACAACTATCCCAGCGGTTGTATGCTCAACAGCAACTATTACCTTACCAACGCACAAACTATCGCAGGAGACCAACAGTTCCCGGCAATAGACGGCACAACAGAGACAGGACACGAGGGCGACGGATATGCACGTATCACAGCATATCTGCATCCATCGACCAAAATGGTTATTATCAACACATTGCCTGAAGTTACGGCTACTATATCTGGCGATACCAATATTTGTGGCTCGGGCGCACAGGCAAAACTTAAAATACATTTCACTGGTGGCGCACCATATACTTATCGTATAACTGGTGATGTAACAGACCGCACCACCAACAACGATAATGTCGAGATAATTGTTTCTCCGACAACATCCACGGTGTATAGTGTGACCTACGTCAGATCAAATGTTACGGGTTGCGAGGGTGCTGCTCTCGGCCTCGCCATTGTGGATTTGTGCGGCGACTCGGTAATCTGTGCCGGCGATACCGTTACACTGCCATCAGAATATACTTGGTACACAGACGCGGGTCTCACCAACCGACTTAACAGAAACAAGGTCGTGCCTTCGGTTAGCACTACATACTACCGCTCGGGCGGAGCCACATACCATGTGGTGGTTATGCCTAGGGCTACAGCCACTCTGCTCGACACTGTTTACGACGCTTGTGCCGATTCCACGGCGGAACTTATAATATACTTCACGGGTAATGCCCCGTTCCGTTACCGTCTTACCGGTGACGTAACCGACCGTGTGTCCAACTACAACACCACAAGGGTTAGGGTACACACCGATACAAGTGCGTTCTTCAATATAATCTACTTTAGCGACGGCTCGCCCTGTTCAGGAACAATAATACGTTCCCATGCCGAGGTTATGCTCTGCAACCAGCCCCTGATTTGTGCTGGCGACACCGTTTGGTTGCCCGCCGGACAATGGTATCTTGATGCAGCTCGTACACAGCCTGTTACTACACGCTTTGTGGTGCCTACTGTAACCACAACGTATTATGCCGCACCTCCATTTACAATCAATTATAATTATACTGGAGCGGTGCAAACACTTACTGTTCCTGCTGGTGTGGATAGTCTCTTCTTACAGGTTTGGGGAGCACAAGGCGGTAGTGGTACTGGTAGTTCTACTACACTCTACCCTGGCGGCAAAGGCGGCTATTCCCAAGGCATGATGCCTGTTAGTGCAGGAGATGTTTTGAATGTGTACGTTGGTGGTCAAGGTAAGAACTCTGAAGCAAACTACACAACGGGAACAACTTATCCCGGTGGTTTCAACGGCGGTGGTGCTGCTGGTACACACACATATTCAAGTGGCTATTATCAAGGTGGTAGTGGCGGTGGCGCTACTGATATCCGTGTCAATTCCACCTCGCTCTATGCCCGCGCTATTGTGGCAGGTGGCGGTGGCGGTACAGGCATGGATAATACCTCATATTATGGAGGTGTCGGCGGCGGTACATCCGGTACCGATGGCGGTGCGTCTACTGCATCTGGAAGCGCCGGCACTCCTACAGCTGGAGGAATTGGAAGTACATCCAACAGCTATGCCTATGGAACAGTAACCACAAATTCTGTCAATGGTCAGGCGGGTTCGTTTGGCTTAGGTGGCAATGGAGGAGAAGGAACTAACTGCTCCGGTGGCTCTGGCGGCGGCGGCGGCTGGTACGGCGGCGGCGGCGGTAAATCGGGCTCTTCGTCTACTGCCGGTGGCGGCGGTGGCGGCTCGGGTTATGTTTATACATCGGCCACAGCATCTAACTATCCGAATGGCTGCCTGCTCAACAGCAACTACTATCTTGCCGATGCAGTTACCATTGCTGGAAACGAGGTGTTCCCCGCTACAGACGGCACTTCCGAAACGGGACACGCAGGCAACGGATATGCTAGAATAACCTACAAAGGCTCGTCGATACCCGAATTCAAAGTTATCGTACACCCGAAACCAACAGTTTCGATAAGCGACAAGGTCGACACTATCTGTGGCAACGAATCGGATACAATAGATATAACCTTCACAGGTACTGCTCCGTTCTTCTATCGTCTGCTGGGCGATACAGCCGACCGTGTTACTTTCAACAACCGCGAGCGTATTGTAGTTCGTCCGGAGCAAAGCACCGACTACCGTGTTGTTTCTTTCAACGATGTTACCTGCGATGGTAATATAGTTTCGCAATACACACGTGTTGTGGTCTGCGACCAGCCCATTATCTGCGACGGCGACACAGTGACTTTGCCCTCTGGCGAATGGTACTACGACTCGCTGTTCACACGTCCGGTGCGTCTGCCTTTTGTAACTCCGCATACTACAACAACTTACTACACACCTGTTAAGGTGCGTACAGTAAGGAGCTACGCATACACAGGAGCTCCGCAAGTTTACGTTGTTCCTGATAGAACCGACAGCCTCAAACTCGAAGTATGGGGCGCTCAGGGCGGACAAGGCGGTCCCAGAAATGTTGGCGGTAAGGGCGGCTACTCATACGGTACTCTTACGCCTAATGCCGGAGACATTCTCAACGTCTATGTCGGCGGTGCAGGCGAGGGTAACTCAACCACCAATTGGACACAAAAATTGACTATTGGTGGCTGGAATGGTGGTGGCAACGGCAACCAATGGGCCAATGGTATCAGATCAGCCGGTGGTGGCGCTACCGACATAAGAATCAACAGCAATTCACTGTACTCCCGCGTTATAGTAGCGGGTGGCGGCGGTGGAATGGCTCTTAACGCTGATTACCCCGACATGCCATATATTGGAGGTTATGGTGGAGGACTTAACGGTGGCGACGGCATAGTGCCACCCGACGTTAAGGGACATGGAGGCACTCAAACGGCAGGCGGTGCATGCCAAAGTACCGATCAATATGTATCCACAGCAACATTTGGCGAAGCTGCTACAATAAATAGTCACTCTTCAGGTAAGACTATGTCCGGCGGCGGTGGCGGCTGGTACGGCGGCGGTATCGGAACAGCGGCTGGCGGCGGCTCAGGTTATGTATATACTTATTCTACTTTTAACAACTATCCTGCAGGCTGTCTGCTCAACAGTAACTATTACCTCTCCAACGCCCAGACTATCGGCGGCGATACTCCTTTTATATCCCCCAACGGTACTTTAGATACAGGACACGTGGGTAACGGATATGCGCGTATCACACGCTATGGCGATTCTACGGCATTCACGACATTCACAGTGGCCGTGAACCAGAGCGTTGCCACTCTGCAGCAGAACTCGTTCAACATTTGCGACAACGACTCTGTCGTGCTTAACGTGAACTTTGTTGGCGCACCGCCGTTCCGTTACCGTATCACCGGTGACGTGGCCGACCGTGTGACATACAACTTCAGCGAGTCTATAGTTGTAAGACCTGATTCTTCCACAACATACGTGGTAACATCCTTCAGCGACGCACAGTGTCCTGGCACTATTGCAAACAACTACGTCAATGTCACTTACTGCGACAATCCTATTGTTTGTCAGGGTGACACCGTGTATCTGCCCGCCGGCAACTGGTACTGGGATGTAGCAAGGACACGGCCTATCACTACCGCATTTGTAGTGGCCGACAGTACGATGTCTGTATATACTGGCATTTTGGTTAACGATACTGTCAATTTCCGCTACACGGGTACAGAACAGACATATATCATCTCCCCAGACATCGACAGTGTTACAATGCAGGTGTGGGGTGCACAAGGTGGTACATATAGTTCTTCATATATCGGCGGAAAGGGCGGATATTCCGAAGGCAGGATGAAAGTCAATGCTGGCGACGTGCTTTATGTGTATGTCGGTGAACAGCCGGCTATGGCAACTCCAGGTGTTGGATCAAATATTGATGGTGGATTCAATGGAGGTGGAAAGGGACACTCCACAACTTATACTAGCGCTACAACCTATGCTCAGGCTGGTGGTGGAGCAACTGATATAAGAGTTAACGGAAATGCTCTCTATTCACGAGTTATTGTCGCCGGTGGCGGCTCAGGTTCCACCAATGGAACTTCAGGCTGGGCTGGAGGTGGAGCAAGTGGTTTGGG
The DNA here is from genome assembly GCA_016283745.1 of Bacteroidales bacterium. GTDB lineage: Bacteria > Bacteroidota > Bacteroidia > Bacteroidales > P3 > UBA1219. Next base: position 39,842 of record JAEENM010000003.1, read on the forward strand.
ATATAATTCCACTTATATTGCCACGCAAACAGCACCAGGTTCAGGTGGAAGTTTTGGAAAAGGTGGTGATCCTCATTCTTCAGTTAGCAATTATAACTATTGTAGTGCTGGCGGCGGTGGCGGCTGGTACGGCGGAGGTGCCAATAATAGTTATACCGATTCGGATCCTGCCCTCCGTCAGCAGAATGGTGGAGGTTCAGGATATGTTTATACCTCGGCAACAGCTTCCAACTATCCGGCAGGTTGTCTGCTCAACAGCAGCAATTATCTCGACAATGCACAGACTATTGCAGGTAACACAGCCTTCCCGGATACTACTTACTTAGGCACTACCGAGACCGGTCATGAAGGACACGGTTATGCTAGAATAATAGCTAAAGGTGACAGGGCTATTCCTCTCAAAATTACCGTTCATCCTGTATACCGCGATACTATAAAAGATACTATCTGTGCCGGTCAGCTGAAGGGATACGAGGATAGCGCCTACTTCAGGGCAGGAGTCTACACTCACAATCACAACAGTGTATTCGGGTGCGACAGCACAACGGTATTGCGTCTGTATGTGAAAGATACCTTCCATACCGAAATCTACGATACTATCTGTGCCGGAGATGTGTTTAACTACTCCACCAGTGCCTATACTCAGTCGGGAAGATACAGAAATGTATTTACGGCATTCAACAACTGCGACAGTATTGTGATGCTGAACCTCTTTGTGAGAGATACTTTCCGTACGGCACGTTACGACACCATCTGCCGCAACCAGACATATACCTACACTGGCAACGCCGGCAACGTGGTTAGTTACATACCTCGTAGGACTGGTTTCAACGACACTGTTATCGTAACCACCGACACCACTCGTTTCGGTTGCGACAGTAACGTGGTTATCAACCTGCACATCAACGACACATTCCGCACAGTTCGCTACGACACTATCTGTCGAAACGCTTACTTTACCTACACTGGCAATAACAGCAACTCTATCAACTACATACCTCGTAGGACTGGTTTCAACGATACCATTATCTTGACGGTGAACCGTACGGTGAAAGGTTGCGACAGCACTTTGGAGATACGTCTCCATATCAATGACACCTTCCGCACTCAGCGCTATGACACAATCTGTCGTAACGAAACATTCACATACCGTGGCAACAACGGCAATGTAATTAACTACATACCGCACCGCACCAACTTCAACGATACTGTGATCGTAACCACCGACACAACGCGCTTTGGCTGCGACAGCAACGTGGTCATCAACCTGCACATCAACGACACCTTCCGCACTCAGCGCTACGACACTATCTGTCGCAACGAAACATTCACCTATCGTGGCAACAACGGCAATGTGATTAACTACATACCGCATCGTACCAACTTCAACGATACTGTGATTGTAACCACCGACACAACGCGCTTCGGCTGCGACAGCAACGTGGTCATCAATCTGCATATCAACGACACCTTCCGCACTGTTAGATTCGACACCATCTGCCGCAACGCCTACTTCATATATACTGGCAACAACGGCAATGCTATCAATTACATACCGCATCGGACTGGTTTCAACGATACCACCATCCTTACGATGAACCGTACCGTAAGAGGCTGCGACAGCACCATAGAGATACGTTTGCATATCAACGACACCTTCCGCACGGTGCGCTACGATACCATCTGCCGCAACGCTTACTTTACCTACACTGGCAACAACAGCAACAGTATCAGCTATATACCGCGTCGAACCAACTTCAGCGACACTACTATTTTGACAGTGAATAGTACCATAAGAGGTTGCGATAGCACCATTGAAATCAGACTCCACATCAACGACACGTTCCGCACTGTTGTTTATGACACCATCTGTCGCAACGCTTACTTTACCTACACAGGCAACAATGGCAACTCTATTAATTACATTCCGCGTCGGACAAACTTCAGCGATACTACCATTTTGACAGTGAACCATACCGTGAAAGGTTGCGATAGCACCATTGAAATCAGACTCCACATCAACGACACCTTCCGTACTGTCCGTTACGACACTATCTGCCGCAATGCTCACTTCACCTATACTGGCAACAATGGCAACTCAATTAACTACATACCGCATCGTGCCAATTTCAACGATACTACTATATTAACGGTGAACCGTACTGTGAAAGGTTGCGACAGCACCATTGAAATCAGACTTCACATCAACGACACCTTCCGTACTCAACGTTACGACACTATCTGCCGCAACGCTTACTTCAACTACACAGGTAACAACGGCAACAGTATCAGCTATATACCTAACCGCACCAACTTCAACGATACCACCATCCTTACGGTGAACCGTTCCGTGAAAGGCTGCGACAGCACTATAGAGATACGTCTGCACATCAACGACACCTTCCGCACTGTACGCTACGACACGATCTGTCGCAATGCTTACTTTACCTACACTGGCAACAACAGCAACAGTATCAATTACATACCTAACCGCACCAACTTCAGCGACACTACCATTCTTACTATCAATCATACCGTAAAGGGTTGCGACAGCACTATCGAGATACGTCTGCACGTGAACGACACCTTCCGCACACAGCGTTACGACACCATCTGCGCTGGTCAGTCGTTTACCTTCGAAGGCACTCAGTACTGGAACACTACTACATTTGTTTATCCGTACAGTTCTGTCCGCCATTGCGACAGCAACGTGGTTGTGAACATCTGGATGAACGACACCATCCGCGACACCATCACTCGTATAATCTGCCCGGGTACCACCTTCGACACCAACAACCAGTCGTATTCGATGGCAGGACAGTATACCCAACATTTGCGTGATAATAATTCCATGTGCTTCAATAATTTGGTAATCAATATTGTAGTGAGCGACACTCTTCGCGACACTATCTACGATACCATCTGCACCAGCGGTAGCGTTACCATAAACAACGAGACATACACAAGGGCTGGAACTTACCGACAGTTGTTGAAGACACCTGCAAACTGCGATCTCGCACTTATGGTGTATATTGCTGTGGCGGACACCATCCGCGATACTATCCGACCTGTGATATGCGCAGGCGCTACCCACACCGAGAATGGTGTCGGCTACACCCATCAGGGACTCTACCGACAGCATCTGCATACGGCGGCGGGCTGCGACAGCATCCAGTACATCGACCTTACGGTGAACGACACCATCCGCGACACAATCACTCGCATCATCTGTGCCGGACACACGTTCGACACCAACAACCAGTCGTTCTCGCAGCGAGGTCAGTACACGCAGTATCTGCGCAACAACACTACCGGCTGTTTCAACGATTTGGTAATCAATATCGTTGTCCACGACACATTCCGCACCCAGCGCTACGACACCATCTGCCGCAACGCATACTTTACCTACACGGGTAACAATGGCAACAGTATCAGCTACATACCTAATCGCGAGAACTTCAACGATACGGTGATTGTAACTACCAACCGCACGGTTCTCGGCTGCGACAGCAACGTGGTCATCAACCTGCACATCAACGACACCTTCCGCACTGTCCGCTACGACACCATCTGTCGCAACACCTCCTTCACCTACACGGGCAACAACGGCAACAGTATCAGCTATATACCTCGTCGCGAGAACTTCAACGACACTACCATCCTCACTGTCAACCATTCTATGAAAGGTTGCGACAGCACCATCGAGATACGTTTGCACATCAACGACACCTTCCGCACAGTCCGTTACGACACCATCTGCCGCAATACCTACTTCACCTATTCTGGCAACAATGGCAACAGTATCAGCTACATACCTCGTCGTGATAACTTCAACGATACTACAATACTCACGATCAACCATTCTGTGAAAGGCTGCGACAGCACCATCGAGATACGTCTGCACATAAACGACACCTTCCGCACTACCCGCTACGACACCATCTGTCGCAATGCTTACTTCACCTACAACGGCAACAACGGCAATGTGATTAGCTACATACCGCACCGCACCAACTTCAGCGACACAGTGTTTGTAACCACCGACACCAGCCGCTTCGGCTGCGACAGCAACGTGGTTATCCGTCTGCACATCAACGACACCTTCCGTACTGTCCGCTACGACACCATCTGTCGCAATGCATACTTCACCTACACGGGCAACAACGGTAACAGTATCAATTACATACCTAACCGTACCAACTTCAACGATACTACAATTCTGACGGTAAATCGTACCATCAGAGGTTGTGACAGCACTATAGAGATTCGTCTGCATATCAACGACACCTTCCGTACTGTCCGCTACGACACCATCTGCCGCAACGCTTACTTCACCTACACGGGCAACAACGGCAACAGTATCAATTATATGCCTAACCGCGACAACTTCAACGACACCACTATCCTCACAATCAACCGTACCGTAAGGGGCTGCGACAGCACCATTGAAATACGTCTGCACATCAACGACACCTTCCGTACCGTTCGTTACGACACTATCTGCCGCAACGCATACTTTACCTACACGGGCAACAACGGCAACAGTATCAGCTATATACCTCGTCGCGAGAACTTCAACGATACTACCATTGTTACCATCAACCGTTCTGTGAAAGGCTGCGACAGCACTATCGAAATTCGTCTGCACATCAACGACACCTTCCGTACGGTGCGCTACGACACGATATGCCGCAATACCTACTTCAACTACACGGGCAACAACGGCAACAGTATCAGCTATATACCTCGCCGCGACAACTTCAACGACACTACCATCATTACCATCAACCGTTCTGTGAAAGGCTGCGACAGCACTATGGAGATACGTCTGCACATCAACGACACGTTCCGCACTCTGCGCTACGACACCATCTGTCGTAACTCCTACTACACCTACAACGGCAACAACGGCAACAATATCAGTTACATACCACAGCGTACCAACTTCAACGATACTGTGATTGTAACTATGGATACCAGCCGTTTCGGTTGCGACAGCACTGTCGAGATTCATCTGCACATCAACGACACCATACGTGCCATCTTGTACGACACCATCTGTCGTAGCGACATCTATGTCGGACACGGCATCACTTGCACGCCGTCGGCTCATGTGTACGATACAGTCCTTCTCAACAGGCTTGTTACCAACCTCGGTTGCGACAGCGTGATAGAGCTGCACCTGCACGTTAACGACACCTTCCGTTACATCGAGTACGACACCATCTGCCGCAGCGATGTTTTCCTGCGCTACGGTCTTTACATCCAGCCTACGGCTACAGTCAGAGACACAGTGCGTATCAGGCGTATCGTACTGTCCACGGGTTGCGACAGCGTACTCGAAATTCATGTGCATGTGAACGATACCTTCCGCACCATAGTGTACGATACCATCTGTCGTAGCGATGTGTACGTCGGTCACGGCATCACCTGCACACCGTCGGCCAGCGTCCGCGATACAGTGTTGCTCAACCGTATCACACTGCAAACGGGGTGCGACAGCGTTATCGAACTGCACCTGTATGTCAAAGACACCTTCCGAACCTTCCGCTACGACACTATATGTGCCGGACAGTCATTTACTTACGAGAGGTTGACTTTCAACACGTCACAGACGTTCCTCTATAACCACACCACACAATTCGGCTGCGATAGTAACGTGGTGGTGAGCCTCCATGTGAACGACACCATCCGCGACACCATCTACAGGACGGTTTGCGCCGGTGGCACCTTCGACACCAACGGCGAGTCGTACTATCTGCAGGGTGTTTACACTCAGCACCTGAGGGATAACTCATCAATGTGTTTCAACAACCTTGTGATATTCCTCAATGTGAACGACACTATCCGCGACACTGTCGAATATGAAGTGTGTGCCGGACGAACCTACACCGTGAACAACGAAACCTACTCACTTGACGGATGGTATCGTCAGGACTTCAGGACCAACGAAGGCTGCGACAGCATACTTCACATACACCTGATAGTGGCCGACACCTTGCGCGATACGCTGTTCTATTCGATATGCTCCGGCAAGACTTTGGATGTGAACGGTGTTACTTACTCCACCACAGGCTGGTACCGTCAGGAAATGCATACTCCCGAGGGATGCGACAGCGTTCTGCATATCAACCTCTATATCGAGGACACCATCCGTGAACACGTGTTCGACACCATTTGTTATGGCAACTCCTACACCTTCAACGACTCGGTTTACAGAATAGCAGGTGTTTACAGGCATAAACTCACTACCGCCGATGGCTGCGACAGCATCGCCATACTTCATCTGCACGTCAACGACACCATTATGGTACATCAGTACGACACACTCTGCGTTAACGAGACATATACCTTCTTCGACACCGTGGTGGGTAGGTCAGGTGTTTACTATCACCTGTTGCCAAGAGCTGTTACAGGCTGCGACAGCACCGTGGTACTGCACCTGTTTATCCGCGACTCCATCAGGACAATCCTCTATGACACTATCTGTAACAACACCACCTTCGCATTCGGCGACACATTGTTGGCACGTACAGGACGTTACTACAGAAAACTCACAAGCTACACCACTTGCGACAGTATCATAATACTCAACCTTAAGGTGCTCGACTATCCCATGCTTTCTATCACCGACACTGGTGGTAATTGCCAAGACAGCACCATCACTCTTACTGCACACACCAACGGTAACTACATAACGTGGACTTCTTATCCGCAAGATACTTCGCTCAACGGTCAGGAACACAACCTCCAGATCTACGTCTCACCGACGCGTTACACCGAGTACATCGCCACCGTGGATATCCAGCCATACAACTGCGTATCCTCAGAGGTGATATCGCTCCAGAAACCCGTCAAACTAGAGGCACGTATCTACGCTACCCCGCTGCCGATAACTACCGATAACCTGCAGACTACCTTCACAGATGTCAGCTTAGGCAACGTGGTGTCGCGCAAGTGGCTGTTCCACGAGGACAACCCGACTGCCGCCGATCGATTCGCCTACGACAGCATCACAATCTATGCACCCACAATGGAAAGCGACTCCCTCGAGGTAACGCTTATGGTGACCAACAATCTTGGCTGTCACGACACGGTAATCAAAGTTTACCCGATATACAAGGGCGACATCTTTGTGCCTAACGCGTTTACCCCGGGAACACACGGCTCAGGCAACAACTACCTGTTTAAGGTGGGTTGCAACAACGTTACCGAGTTCGAGATTTCCATTTACTCGCGTACTGGTCTGCTCGTGTTCCATAGCACCGATCCGACCATCGGCTGGGACGGTACCCACAACTACAAAGACTGCGTTGGAGGATCATATGTGTACGTAATTCGCTACAAGTCCAACAAACATCCGGGACAAGTCTATGAAAAGAGAGGCTCCGTGATGCTTATAAGGTAACATTATTTGATGTTATAACAGACAACGGGCGGCTGCGAATGCAGCCGCCCGTTTGTTTTTACAAAGGAGACTTGTTTTGTTTTTGATGTAAAATTTGTAGGTAATGATCATATTATCAATATCTTGTGTAAAGATTATGCGTTTTTCCGTGTTATTTCGTGGTTATAAACACAAAATTGTGGAAAAACGAGACGATGTTGCACAAAAAAAACAGCCGAAAATCGGAAAAATCCGAAAAAAGTTGAAAAATTTTCTCATTGATACATAATAAGTTGCAAAAAAAAATCGGAAAAGATGAAAAAAAATTTTGTCAGTTTCGGAAAAGGTTGTATTTTTGCAGTCCCGTTTGAGATGGAAAAAGTGAGATCGGGAGGCGGGGAGAGATCATTGAGGAAACAGAGACCGAAGGCAGCGTGCCTGAACCGATTCCGTCTTAGGGCGGTTGAGTTCGGGCAGAAAAATGAGAAAGGTAGAAAAGACAATTCAGAAGAAATTCTTACAATGAAGAGTTTGATCCTGGCTCAGGATGAACGCTAGCGGCAGGCTTAACACATGCAAGTCGAGGGGCAGCGCGTGGTAGCAAT
>JAEENM010000092.1 GCA_016283745.1 Bacteroidales bacterium
CATACCCAGCTGTGCCGATTTTATTGCGGCAACATATCCTCCGGGACCGCTGCCAATAACTATTACATCGTAGTTCATATCTGTCGGTATTATTTTATTGTTTTGATTTTCAAAAGATTGTGTCTATTGCCGAGGCAATATGGTTTCTACAAAGATACGAAAAAAAAGTGATGAAGAAAAATCCAATGGTTTTTTTGATGACTATAGACAGAGAATTAATTGATTGGTGAAAAGTTATAAGTGTTTCGTTTCGGGTGTAAATAGGTGTAAATAATAGCAGAACCTTGAGGGAGAACATGTTTGTTGAGATACAAATTATTACCCATTTACATTCCAACCGAATAATAACCTACGAATACCAATCACTAATTATAAATTATTAATTATCAATTGTTTACCTATTAAATACCACACAAACAAAAAATTCAGTTTTCAAAAATTTGTTTTTTCAAATAAAAAATGTAAATTTGCAGTGTCGATTGCACGCCACTGTATTTCGCAATGTAGGCCATCACAACCGACAATTATTATTAACAAAAAACAACAACCATGAAAAAAATCGTATTATTTCTTTCGCTGGCACTGAGTACAGCTGTGCTTTTCGCACAAAGCGGCACTCGTGTGTTCTATGAGGATTTCAATAACGCAACACCGCACTACCGGGTGGGATACGCCTCGGGCAACGGCTACCAGACTGCCGCCTACTCACGTTGGAACCGAGTGGCAGACACAACGCCTGCTGCCATAGCCCAAGCCACTTCAGACATGCCTGTTTCGTTCGATGCCAATAATATTTATTCCATTGTCTACTTAAACAACGGCAGTCTCGTGGGTATTTTCGAATCTCCGTCTGGCGGCGGTTTTATGGCAATGTCAATGCAGGACCAGATTGGTAGTTGGGGCGGTACGAATACAATGGCCAAATTCGACTCTTGGATGGCATTTAAAAGCGTAACCACCACTTCTGGCAAAATGTATGACGTGTCTTTCTATCAGTATTATAAGACATTCAACCAAGACTCCTGCTTCCTTGAATATTCTTCGGACAGCATAAACTGGAACAGCATCCACATAAACCGACGCGGTTTGGAGATGAGTCCTAACGAACAGACAAAAGGCATTAAAACCGTGAACCTCCCCTACTCTGTATGCAATTACACAAATTTATTCTTGCGTTTGCGTTGGAAAAGCGACACTGTTATCGGAGGCGCATACGGTTACTATTGGTTGGTCGATGATTTTTCTATTTACGAAATTTCCACACCCAACCGTTTGAATGTGTTAAGTTCTCAGATTTACGACGGCGGTTATCACCTTGTTCCGCAGGGCATGGGCGGGAACGACCTCCTGTTGGTAACGAATTTCAGAAACAACGGCATCAACACACAGACGAATATTTATAGTAAAATACTCAACAGTTCGGGCAACGTGATAGCCCAAAGCCAGCAAATTGCCTCATTGCCGGCGGATCCGCTATTCGACACTTTTGCCTACATCGACCCCCACGGCCGGAAAGGGAACTATTTCACTGGATGCTCGGACACATTCGGAACATCAAATCCATTACCTTGGGTTAACGCGGGATACGACTCTGTTATAATAACATTGTCGAGCGACTCCAATCTATACTACCTCGATACTATACCCTTTTATGTAAACTGCGACTATAACGGCAACCGCATCTGGGGCCGCGACAACGGCATTCTGCGCGGTTATAGCTTTTGGGATCCCCCTCTGGACATGAACCCAATTCAGAACAACGATCCACTTGGCGGGTTTGTAATGTACAACACTCCCGATACGGTTCCACAAGGCTGGGTTATTCGTGGCATCGAGATAGTACCATCCACACGTGTCGGTTATGTTCTCCCTGGTTCCATTATAAATCCGAAATTGTATATCGACAGCGTAAGCAATTCGGCCATTTATTACATAAGTCAGAACATAGGTACACCTTCATACACCATACAACAGACAGATATAAATACTTTCATTACCGGCTACCAAACTTTCGGCACCTACCCTACAATACGCATACCTTTCCCCAACCAACCCGCATTACAGCCAAACACCAGATACTATATCGGGTATGAAAAAAGTGTAGGATCCACCTTCTCACCCGCAGTAGGAGCATCCTTTTACTACGACAACGACAGTATCCCACGGCCTCTGCCCGGTCTGCTCGGTCACTCATTTGGAATGGGATCAATCTATAGTGTTATTGCTTACGACAACAGAAATAATCCCAATGTTCCGTTCAGAATCTTTTTAACTGACGCTACGGAAATCCCGATGATACGCATGATAGTAGGACCCAGAATGCAGACAACTTTCCGCACCGTCACTTGGACGGCATTCCCTGCCGGCAATGCTTTGATTTATGAGAACAGTACCGGAAACGACATCACTGGCATAACCATGTCATATCCTCTGGGATCTACTGTCGTTTTCTCAATCGTACCACAACCAAATTGCGTAATAGACAGTATCGTGCTTAATGGTTTAAGCATCGATATGCTAAATGACCCCAATTTGACATTTGGTCAGGGATATTATACATATATACTACATTTGCAATTCAAAAAAGACCTTGAAGGATTCAACGATGATATGGAATGCTCTGTATATGCCAGAAACATTGGTGGCGATATAATAACAACAACCGACAACGCCGTTGTCAAACTACAACCCAACCCTGCATCCACGTCGGCAAACCTCACCATCGAGGGCGTGCGAGGCAATGTGGAATACTCTCTTATCGACATCAACGGCCGCACCATTTTCAACAAGACCATCAATGCCAACACCACAGAACAGATAAACCTCGAAGGGCTGGCCCGCGGCACCTATTTCGTGCGTGTAACCAACAGCACCTTTACCAAAGTAGAAAAACTGATAGTCAAGTAGATGGCGAAATCATTTCGTTATCCTAGTCTTTGCAGGAAAGATATCAAGGAACAGTCCGCCGGCTGTTCCTTTTTTTGATATTTGTAACATGTGTTCTGCCAGCCGGTAAAGACGTGCCATGTCGCGTCTCTACATATAATTCCTAAATCGATTTTAATTGCCATTGGGCGAAATATTATTCACTCCTACTGTGCCCCTGCCCACTAACTTTCAATTTTCAACTCTCAACTAAAAACTTTTCGCCTGAACCATGACATTTCCCAAGGCAGTTGCCTCGGTGGGTCCCGCTACCACGGGGAGACCTGTGGCCTCGGCGGTCCAGCGGTTGAGGAGGGTGTTGGCGGAGCCGCCTCCTATCACGTGCAGACGCATTATCTCGAAAGGTGCGAACTGCCGCAGCATCCCGAACACTTCGGCATACCGTTCGGCCAGACTATGGTAGATGCAGCTCAGCATCTCGCCGTCGTTCTGCGGTACGGGGAAGCCTTTCTCCGCAAGGTCGGCACGAATTTCGCTAGACATGTCGGCGGGATTGGCAAAACGTGAGTTGTCGGGATTTATCCTTCCCACAAAGCCTTCGCATCTCTCCGCCATCGCCACCATCTCGGGATAGCTGTAGTCGCGTCCCTGCGCGTGCCACGACTTGCGGCACTGTTCCACCAGCCACATTCCGGTGATGTTTTTCAGAAACCGTGTGGTGCCTTCGATACCGCCTTCGTTTGTAAAGTTATATCTCTCTGATTCCGTGTTTATTATCGGCGACGGGACGACAATCCCCATCAGGCTCCACGTGCCGGAGCTGAGATAGGCGAAATTGGTGTCGGTGGCCGGCACTGCGGCTATGGCCGAGGCGGTGTCGTGGCCTGCCACTGCCACCACGGGGACCTCGCCGAGACCGGTGCTGGCGGCTATCTCGCTGCGCAGATGTCCCACCACGGTGCCAGGCTGCACTATGTCGGGGAACATATTTCTGTCGATACCAAGACGTGTGAGCAGGTCGCTGTCGAAAGTGCGGGTGCGCGGATTTATCAAGCCTGAAGTGGAGGCGATGGTGTATTCGCAAACCATCTGTCCTGTAAGCAGATACGTAAGCAGGTCGGGCATAAACAGCAGCTTGTCGGCTCCTAGCAACGGCGCAAAACCCTCCTGCCGTTGGGCGTAGAGCTGGAAAACGCTGTTGAAATCCATTATCTGTATGCCCGTTTTGGCGTAGAGCTCGCTGCGCGGAATCATGTCGAACACCTTTTCGGGAACGCCGCGAGTGTAGGGGTCGCGGTAGGAGCGGGGCAGGCCGAGCAATGTGCCGTCGGGAGCTATGTGGCCGAAATCCACGCCCCAAGTGTCGATGCCTATCGAGGTGATTTTCACCCCTTTGCGTCCGAGGTCGGTGAGGCATTGCAGGAATTTGCTGAAGATGAAATTCACGTCCCAGAAGTATTTTCCATCTTTTTTGAGGATGGTGTTCGGGAAACGGCAGACCTCCTCCATCCGGAAACCGCCGTCGGCAGGGGTGGCAAGGACGGCGCGGCAGCTGGTGGCTCCGCAGTCAAAGGCAAGAAAACGGTGTTCGCTCATAAATAATCAGTTTTGCAGATGCAAAGATACGTTTTTTTAGTTATTGGTTAATAGTGAATTGTGATTAGAGAAGATGTAAAGATAATCCCTTCCTTCCCACCACGAACCTATTCTTCTCTTTGAAGTCGGTGTACAACGACGTTTCAAAGCCGTTAGAACGGAACAGCGCGGCAGTTTCCTCGCCGAGATTTTCGTTAATCTCTACAATTAGTAATCCGTTGGTAACAAGATGTTTATGTGCTATTTCGGCAATGCGACGGTAGAAAAGCAGCGGGTCATTGTCGGGCACGAAAAGGGCAAGATGTGGCTCGTAGTCGAGCACGTTGGGCTGCATCTGGGTTTTCTCCTGCTCACGCACGTATGGCGGATTGCTAACAATGAGATCGAAAAGCGGAAGTTCGGCAAGGTCGTCGCTCAGGATGTCGGCTTGCATAAATTTAATCTCAACTCCCTGATTCCATGCGTTTTGCCTTGCCACTCCGAGGGCTTTTTCCGAGATATCCACGGCAGTGATTTCGGCATTGGGAAAAACTTTTGCCAAGGCTAGGGCTATGCATCCACTGCCGGTGCAGAGGTCGAGAATGCGTTTTGGAGAACGGCATTTGTCCTTGGCCAACTCAACAATTCCTTCCGTCTCGGGACGGGGGATAAGTACGTTTTCGTTTACCGTAAGTGTCATGCCGCAAAAATCGGCTTTGCCGAGGATGTGCTGTATCGGGCGGTGGTGTTTCAGGTCTTTTATGGCGAAGTTTATCTTCAGCAGGTCGCTTTGGTTAATGGTTTTTTGTTTGGAGAGGAGCCAAGTGGTGAGGTCCCAGCCGAGATATTCTTCGAACAGAAGGCGCAGAAATCCCCGAATCTCCTCCTGCGGGTAAATACCTTCGAGTTCGGCGTAGGCAAAACGCTCGATGTCGCAGATGCGGTTGGACGCAATTCTCATAGTATCAGTGCTTTCGGTTGAAATCGGCGGGTATTTCGCCCCAGCTGTCGGTGTCCCATTTCAGTATCTGGGTGTCCCAAGTGTTGGTTTTCAGCCAGTTCTCGGCCCGTTCGATGTATTGGAACAGTTCTTCGGTTTCGGGTGTGCGTGGCAGTTTGGTTTTGCATTTCTTCTGTCGCACCCACGCCATGCCGTTCACGGAGTCGCTGTAGATGGGTTGGGTGAAGCCGTGTTTTTTCATATACGCAAGACCGTGTACGATGGCCAGAAACTCGCCTATGTTGTTGGTCCCCACGGGGAATTTTTTGTGAAATATCTGAAATTTGTCCGATGTACGCACGCCTTGGTATTCCATCACGCCGGGGTTGCCGCTGCAGGCTGCGTCCACGGCAAGACTGTCGGTGATAATTCCAGCGTTGGTGGGCAGAGTTTTTGGGGCGGTGGCCTTGGATTTCTCCTTGTTTATCACATGCCAATAGGGTTGGATAAAGGCTGCACGGGCTTCGGCTTCGCTGTCGAACGACTTGTATTTGGCGCCACTACGGTTTTCCACTACTTTTTTACACTCATCCCAGCTGTTGTAGATTCCAGGCTCGGCACCTTCCCAAACAACATAGAACTTTGGTTTCTTTTTCTTTGCCATAATGCTGATTCCAAGGTTTTTATAACACTGCGAGCCGCTTGCTTCGCAGGCGGCTCGCAATTATTTTCAAGGCTTGTGTTTAGAGGCTGATAACGTCGATAAACTTGCCGTTGGTTTCGAAATTGAGTTGTTTGGGGTCTTTCTGTTTTCTGCCAAAGAGTCCGCCCTTTTTGTAGATGCGCACCTGATAGGTCATTTTGCCGCGGAGTTCCACAATGCACACATGTTTCACTTTGTATCCGCTGTAGCTGTTGGCCAGAGTGTCTTTTATGGCTTTGGGTGTGTATTCGGGTTCAACATACCAACGTTTTTCGGTGCCTTTGTTTGAATAAAGAATTTGCTGGCGCACGTCATCGGTGGTGAAAGTGGCTTCGTAGTTGAGCGAGTCGTACATAACCCATTTCACGTCCTTAACATCGGGGTAGTTTTTCTCAAAATCGGTGAGATAATTTTTCAGAACATCTTCCTTGGCTACGGTTTTTTGTGCGAAAACAGTTGCGTTAGCCAATAAAACAGCTATTAAAACTATAAATAACTTTCTCATAATTTGATATTTATAAAAATGTTACACTTCTTTTTTGAACGTACAAATGTACTGAAAAAATGTTTGAAAAAAAAATTTTTTTTCATTTATTACAAAATTTGGATTAAAACCGCTTTTACCGCAAAAAAAAAAGTGTATTTTTGCATTTTATTTTGAGCCGACAGCGACAGAGAAAAAAATTAAAATAATGGACATAATCGAAATAAAAGATATTGATTGCGAGGAACTTGCACCATACCGCAGTTTGACGGAGGCACAGCTTAAAAATCGTCTCCATCCCGAGGAGGGCATCTTTATCTGCGAGAGTATCAAGGTTATACGTATTGCGTTGGAACACGGACTGGAGCCGGTGTCGTTTTTGTGCGAGGACAAGTTTCTGGACACCCAGATGGCCGAATTGCAGCCCTCGGTGCCCGTTTACACTTCTTCGCGAGAAGTTTTGCGCCAGCTTACGGGATACGACCTCAGCCGCGGTATATTGAGTGCCATGCGTCGCCCTACATTGCCGTCGGTAAGCGAAGTGCTGAAAGATGCACGTCGTGTGGCGGTGCTCGACACTTTGGCCAGTTCCGAGAACGTTGGTGCTATTTTCCGTTCGGCTGCAGCCTTGGGTATCGATGCGGTGCTGCTTACCCGCACCTGCTGCGACCCTTTGGTGCGCCGCGCCTGCCGCGTAAGTATGGGCACTGTTTTTCAGGTGCCGTGGTCTTTTATCGACTCTTACGACGAGCTCAAGCAGGAGGGTTTCGCCATTGCCGCCCTTGCCCTTGCTGATAAATCCATTCCTTTGGACAGCACCGAGCTGAAACGTTGCGAAAAATTGGCCTTGGTTCTGGGCTCGGAAGGCGACGGACTTTCCAAGGAAGTGCTGCGACAGGCGGATTATGTGGTAAAAATACCCATGAGCCGCGGGGTGGACTCTCTGAATGTCGCGGCGGCCTCGGCAGTGGCGTTCTGGGAGTTTCGCCGTTAAATCGAAAGATAGATACAATGAACAAAAAAAACGCCCTCTTTTCGGAGGGCGTTTTTTATTGAAAAATCTGTTTTCACTTAAAAGGGCAGGTCGTCGTCCACGGCCATCTGCGAATCGCCGGCGGGTTGTGCCGGAGCCGAAGCGA
>JAEENM010000093.1 GCA_016283745.1 Bacteroidales bacterium
CGTTTTTTCAACGACATACTCCAGATTCCGCGTCCCTCCAAACACGAGGAAAAAATAACCCGCTACCTTATCGAATACGGTGTAAACAAAGGATTTGAGACCCTTACCGACAATGTGGGCAACGTGCTTATCCGCAAACCTGCCACCAAGGGCAACGAAAACCGTCCATGGGTGTGCCTGCAAAGCCATATCGATATGGTGTGCGAAAAAAATAACGACAAAGACTTTGATTTCCAGAAAGATGCCATCGTTCCTGTTATGAAAGGCGAATGGCTCCATGCCGACGGCACTACCCTCGGCGCCGACGACGGCATTGGAGTGGCTACGGCTTTGGCAATCCTCGACTCCACCGACATCGAGCATGGTCCGCTGGAATGCCTCTTCACCGTTGACGAAGAAACCGGCCTCACAGGTGCCTCCGCACTGAAAAACGACTGGCTCAAGAGCCGCATCCTGCTCAACCTCGACGACGAGGACCTCGGCGAGATCTGCGTGGGCTGCGCCGGAGGCATAGACACCGTGATGGAAATTGACTACAAGACCGAAGCTGTAAATCCTGACACTCAGGCTTTTGTGGTGAAAGTTTCGGGACTTAAGGGAGGCCATTCTGGCGATGATATCAACAAAGGTCTCGGCTGTGCCAACAAGCTGATAACCCGTGTGTTGTGGACGATGTCCGAAAATCTGGGACTGCGTCTCTCGACCATGGACGGCGGCAACTTGCGCAACGCCATCGCCCGCGAGGCTTGTGCAGTGGTGACGGTGCCTTCGGCTAACGCTGAGAAACTGCAACACACTGTAGCAGAGTTCGAAAAGGCCGTGCGTTATGAGTTCCGCTCCACCGAGCCCGACCTGCACGTTACTGCCGAAAAGACAGAGATGCCTAAGTCGCTGATGGACAAGGCTTCACAAGACAACCTGCTCAACGCCCTCTACGCCTGCGCCCACGGCGTTCTGGCTATGTCGCGCGAGATTCCCAACTTTGTGGAGACTTCCACCAACCTCGCTTCCGTTAAGATGGACGACAGCAAGATTCACATCTGCACCAGCCAGCGCAGCTCGGTGGAGAGTGCCAAGCATGCCGCCGCTTCGAAGATCGAGGCCACTTTCCGTCTCATCGGTGCTAAGGTGACCCACAGCGACGGCTATCCGGGCTGGACTCCCAACCCCGACAGCAAAGTGCTGAAAGTGGCTGCCGATGCCTATCGCCGTCTCTTCAACGAAGAACCCACCATCCGCGCCATCCACGCCGGACTGGAGTGCGGACTTATCGGCGAGAAATACGAGGGTATGGACATGATCTCCTTCGGTCCGACATTGCGCGGAGTGCACTCCCCCGACGAACGTCTCGAGATTGCCACCGTGGAGAAATTCTGGCGCCATGTAATTGAAATACTGAGGAATATTTAGTTGTCTAAGGTCAAAAGTCAAAGGTCAATTCAACAATTAAACAACTAAACAATTCAACTTTAAGACATGTTCTTGTTCGGTCAAACCCTCGAAGAGCTGCAGCAGCTGTGTGCTGAAAACGGTCTGCCCAAATTTGCCGCCAAGCAGATTTGCGACTGGCTGTACAAAAAGCGCGTCCTCAGCATCGACGAGATGACCAACCTGTCGCTGAAAGCACGTGCGCAACTGTCGGAAAACCACACTGTTGGCCGTACCCAGCCCGCCGACTGCATGGTCTCAACCGACGGCACCAAGAAATATCTTTTCCCCGTAGTGGGCGGAAAATATGTGGAGTCGGTGTATATCCCTGACAAAGAGCGTGGTACGATATGCGTCTCCTCGCAGGTTGGTTGCAAGATGGGTTGCAAGTTCTGCGTAACTGGCAAACAGGGTTTCCACGGACATTTGTCGGCTGGAGATATTGTAAACCAGATAGTTGGCATCGACGAGACCGACGACCTCACCAACATAGTGTTTATGGGTATGGGCGAGCCTTTCGATAACTACGACAATGTGCTGAAAGCCACGCAGATACTCACCTCCGACTGGGGTTTTGCCATGAGTCCGCGGCGCATCACCGTCTCTACAGTGGGCATACTGCCGCGCATCAGGGATTTCGTGGAGAAGAGCCAGTGTCATCTGGCGGTGAGCCTGCATTCTCCCTACGGTGACGAGCGTGCCAAACTGATGCCCATACAGAACTCCTTCGCGCACAGCGAGATAGTGCGTCTGCTGCGGAAATACGACTGGTCGGGACAACGGCGGCTGTCGTTCGAATACATCATGTTCAAAGGCCTCAACGACGACCTGCTGCACGCACGAAAGCTGTCGGAGCTGCTTCGCGGACTGCACTGCCGTGTCAACTTGATACGTTTCCACGCCTCGCCCGACACACCTTTTGCCAGTCCTGACGCCAATACAATGACCACCTTCCGCGACTATCTGAGCAACAACGGGATAATCTGCACCATACGTGCCTCCCGTGGGGAGGATATAATGGCAGCCTGCGGACTGCTGGCAGGAAAAGGGAGCGATAGTTAGGAGTTAAGAAATAAGAAGAGATATTAGTTACTAATTGATAATTGACTACAAATAATAAATAATATGCATAAACAACATGTGATTTTTTTCATTTTATTATTATCTTTCACTCGATTGAGTTCTCAAAATTCTGAAAATTATCATGATAATTATAAATATCCGCGGTATGTATCTGAGATGCATATATATGCCGAAAATATGTTATGTATTAGTCATGATGGTATTATTTGGCATCGGTGGAAAAACATGGATTATCTTATGAATAATTGCTCGTTTTATATGCGCACATCACAAGGACAATTAATAGAAGATTTTTATCAATTGTTTCGGGGAGATTCGAATCTAATACCATGTACTTTCGAAAACGGCAATCATTCTCGTTTTGAAAAAATGTCGAATGTTTATGCGGAATTTGAACCAATAATAGTTGTGCGATTCGTCGGAGCGTTTGATGAATGTGGAACCCGACGCTGGGACGAAGTTTATGCAATTGATCAATATGGTTTTATCGTTGATGGCTTAAGTCGTAAATATATGCCAAATAAAAAAATCATGTTATTTTTAGAATCTTTTTTGCCAAAAAAGATGTATCTTGAATTTAAAGAATATTAAGATAAACAGTAGCCACATTCAAGTTATAAATGCAACACACAACCGCCACAAACAACCACTGCAATCTCTCCGGCAAACTGCCCCAACCAAACGATTTTTGCGAAAAAAAACAGATGCGTCGGAAAAGAAGATAAGAGATGAGTTACTAATAGATAATTGATATAATAAAACAGATATGAAAAAAAAGATTTTAACCGCATGTTTTGCACTGGCTTTTTCGCTGTGCGCAAACGCTCAGGTGCAATGGCAGCCGATTGAAAATGTCGGAGCTACCGAACTCAAAGGCAACACAAAAATGTTTCTTGTGGATTTTTCCACGAGCTGGTGCGGATGGTGCAAACGCATGGACAGAGACACCTACGCAAATCCCGTGGTGGCCGCCATACTGAACCATTACTTCCTTTCCGTCCATTTTGATGCCGAAAGCAAAGACGCTTTCAAATGGAACGGACATGAGTTTGCCGGAAGTACAAAAAGAAACACACCTCACAGTTTCACAACAGCCATTTTGGGCAAGCAGATAGGCTATCCCTCCCTTGCCATTTTCGACGAGAACATGAAACTTGTGCAGTTGTCTTCGGGATATCAAGGCCCTGAGGATATGATAAAGATGCTGTGTTTCTTTGTAAACGACAACTACAAGAAATACTCCGCACAGAAATTTATGGAGATTTTCGACACACAGATCTTTCCCGAAATAAAGAAAGAAGTCGGAATAGAATAGTTTGTTAAAGTTCTGATATCATGGAAGTTGTTGTCGACGAAAAGGCTGGGTTCTGCTCAGGGGTTGTGGCGGCCATACAAGCTGCCGAAAACCATCTGCACAGCTCGGAGAGGCTTTACTGCTTAGGCGATATCGTCCACAACAACGAGGAGGTGGAACGTCTGTCGGCCAAAGGCTTGGAGGTAATTACCTACGAACGTTTTGCACAACTGCGTGATACCAAGGTGCTTATCCGTGCCCATGGCGAGCCGCCCTCCACCTACCAGCTTGCCGCACGCAACAACATCCAGCTTGTCGATGCCACATGTCCCATTGTGCTTGCCTTGCAGAAGAAAATCCGCAAAGGCTATGAGGAGATGAAAAACGTTGGCGGTCAGGTGGTTATCTTTGGCAAGAAAGGTCACGCCGAAGTCATCGGGTTGAACGGACAGACCGACAATACCGCCATCGTTATCAGCGATATGCTTGATATTGAGCAGATTGACTTTGCCAAACCGATGCGAATCTACTCCCAAACCACGCAAAACAAAGAGCAGTACGAACAACTGATAGAAACAGTGAAACAGCGCTGTGCCTCGCTTGGTAACGACAATGTTTTGGTGTTCAATACTATATGCGGACGTGTTTCGAACCGGATTAAGGAACTGACCGATTTCGCCACCTCGGTGGACATAGTGGTGTTTGTGTCGGGACAGAACAGCTCCAACGGTAAATACCTATATGAGCACTGCAAACAGGTGAAGGACAATACGTTACTAATCTCCGGACTATCGGAGCTGAAAAAGGAGAGTTTCGTAGGCGTGGAGCGGATAGGCATAACGGGAGCCACTTCCACACCGCGCTGGCTGATGGAAAAAGTCGCAACATGGATAGAAAAAAACTTGTAAACGATGTATTTGAAGAGTATAAAACTTGCCAATTTCAAGAACTACTCCGATGTGGAGGTGGAGTTTTCGCACAAGATAAACTGTTTTGTGGGCAACAACGGTGTTGGCAAGACCAACCTGCTCGATGCCATCTACTACCTCTCGTTCTGCAAGAGCTACTTCAATTCCGTTGACAATCAGAATATTAAATACGAAGAACCTTTCTTTGCCATCCACGGGAGTTACATTTTCCCCGACTCCGACGACGAGCAGCTGGTGTCGTGCGTGCTGAAACGTGGCACGGCCAAGCAGATGAAATTCAACAAGAAAGCCTACACCCGTTTTGCCGACCACATTGGCAAGATACCTCTGGTGATGATCTCGCCTTACGATCAGGAACTTATCAACGAGGGCAGCGACATGCGTCGCAAGTTCATCGACGGCATCATCTCCCAGACCGATCGTCAGTATCTCGACCAACTGCTTAAATACCAGAAAGTTTTGGAACAGCGAAACAGTCTGCTGAAACAGTTCTTCGAAAACCGCTATTTCGAGGAGGACCAGCTGAGGCTGTGGGACGAGCAGATGGTGCGTTTCGGACAGCCCGTGCACGAGCGTCGCAAGGCCTTTGTGGCGGAGTTCGAGACCATCTTCCAACGCTATTTCGCCATGATTTCGCCAGCAGCCGAGAAAGTAAGGCTCACCTACGAGTCGCAGCTCGAAGGCAAGGACTTCGCGCAGATGCTCACCGAGGCCTGGCAGAAAGACGCCTACACGCAATATACCACCGTCGGACCCCACAAGGACGACCTGCTTTTCCACATCCACGAGGCAATGCCGATTAAGAAATTCGGTTCGCAGGGACAGCAGAAGACCTTCGTGCTTGCACTGAAACTCGCTCAGTTCGAATACATTGCCTCCGTACGCAACATCAAGCCCATACTCCTGCTCGACGATGTGTTCGACAAACTCGACATGGAGCGTGTGCGGCAGCTGGTGTACCTCGTCGGCAGCGACCATTTCGGACAGGTGTTCCTCACCGACACACAGCAGGGCAGGGTGGAGTCCATCTTCGAAAACACCGAGATAGAACACGCCATTTTCACTGTTAAGGACGACAAAATCGAAAAACAATGAAAGGACCGCACGAATATACGCTTCAAGACCTCCTGCAAAAGGTTTATGAACAGAACGACATGACCGATGCCGTCAATCAGAATGCCGTGATTGACGCATACAACGAAATCGTCGGCGAGATGATAGCCCAGCTTTCGCGCAATTTCAAGCTGAAGAAAGGCGTGTTGCACGTGCAACTGTCGTCGGCGGCGCTGAGGCAGGAGATGTCGTTCCGCAAAGAATCGCTTCTTGCCAAGATAAACGAAAAAATCACGGGATTCGAACTCAAGGACATAGTCTTTTTTTGATTTTTCGTAAAAAATAATGTTGCAAATGTATCAAAAACCGAAAAATAACGTTATAGATAGTTTGTAAAATAATAATAATTGATGAAACAGATAACAACAGCCGTAGTAACATTGCTTTTTGCCAATCTTCTTTTGGCACAGACTGATGATTTTAAACATGTTAGAGAATTAGTGTCAAGAGGGGAGTGCGAAAGTGCCCGTAGCATATACAATGCTTATGTAAATAGTACCAATGTGTCGGATTATGGTGTGGAGAGACTTATAGACGATTGTGTGTCGGAACGTTGGTATAAAGCAGGGAAAGCGGAGTTTGCCAAAGGAAATTATGAAGAAGCCGTCAATTGGTACACAAAGGCCTCCAATATGGGTTATGCTACAGCACAGTATGAACTTGCTCTTTGTTACGAGAAGGGAATTGGAACAAAACGCAACGCTACAGAGGCCGTGAAACTTTATCGTAAGGCAGCTGAACAGCAATTTGTTGAAGCATTGTACAGTTTGGGCGATTGTTTCTTTTATGGTATTGGTGTAGATGAAAATAAATACGAGGGAGCTCTATGGTATAGAAAGGCGGCAGAACGCGGTCTTGTAAAAGCACAGAGCAAGATAGGTGAATGTTATTTCAAAGGCGAAGGGGTGAATCTCAACTATTCTGACGCCATCAAGTGGTTCCGTAGAGCGGCGGATCAAAACGATGCTGTCTCTCAGTATCATCTTGGGTTGTGCTATTATAATCGTTTGGGGCTTAACCGCAATTATTATGAGGCTGTGAACTGGTTCCAAAAAGCGTCCGAACAGAATCACCCGAAAGCAATGTATTATATGGGCTTGTGCTATTATGAAGGCAATGGTGTGGAACAGAACTACGATGAGGCTCACAAATGGTTTCAGAAGGCCGAATCCGTCGGATGTACCGAAGCCCGTTATTATTTGGGATTATCATATTATGAGGGAAATGGCGTCGAGAAAGATTATTCTAAAGCTGTTTCTTACCTGAAACAGGCTGCAGATGACGATAATGCCGAAGCCCAGTACTTGTTTGGAGTATGTTGTCTTGAAGGCAAGGGAGTAGAAAAAAACTCCAGCATGGCAATTAAATATTTACAATTGTCCGACAACAACGGTTATCTGCCGGCAACTTATAAACTTGGTTTGTGTTATTATGAAGGAAAGGGTATTTATCAGAGCAGCAGAGAAGCTGTGTCGTGGTTCCTTAAGGCTGCCGATAAAGACTATGTGCCTGCACAATTTGATTTGGCTCGTTGTTATTTCAATGGCGACGGTGTGGAGCAGAATTATCCTGAAGCCGCAAAGTGGTATCGCAAAGCTGCCGAGCAAGGATATTACAAAGCTCAATACAACTTGGCCCTTTGTTATGACCAGGGATTGGGATTGACCAAAAACCACTCCGAAGCCGCCAAATGGTATCGTCTTGCAGCGGAACAGGGCTATGCTCCCGCACAATACAACCTTGCCTCTTGTTATGCCGCAGGCGATGGAGTGTCAGAAAATCACAACGAAGCGTTTTTGTGGTTCAAACGTGCTGCCGAACAGGGCGATGCCGATGCACAATTTAGTCTTGGACAATGTTATGACAAAGGCTATGGCGTTAGCAAAAATCGCTCTGAAGCTAAGAAATGGTATCGCAAAGCCGCCGAACAAGGTCATGCTGGCGCTCAGAAAAAAGTGAGATAGAGTAGATCTCGCCCGTTTTTTATATTCTTAAAACCTTACATTCAACGCAAGCCCCGTTTCGCAGTACTGTCCGCAGTAAGGCAGCAGCGACATCTCCACTTTTGTCGATTTCTTGTGCTTGAACCAGCTTTTCTCCCACGGCAGAAGCAGGTACGAGAGGTTGGCGGCAAGCATTCCCACTCCCGCTCCGGCAATAACGTCGTTGAGCCAGTGACGCTCGTTGTACATACGCAGAAAGCCTATGCCCGCTGCCACGGTGTAGGCTCCCAAGCCCACGGCGGGACCGTAGGAGTGCCACACCAGCGTGGCGCCCATAAAAGCAGTGGCTGTGTGCCCCGAAGGGAAGGATGTGTGTGCTTTGGTGTCGGGACGAGGCTCGCCAACTCCGAATTTGATGCCCTGCACTATGGCCGTGGTAAGTATGGCGGCGGTGGCGGTTAGCAAAATGCGCTCGTTGAAGTTGTGTTTCGACGGAGTGCCGACGTAATCGCCCAACACGAAATAGGTTGCGGGGAGGTACTGCACGTAATCGTCGAAATGGAGGTAATTGTCGCCGCGCAGGTTGCAGAGGTTGCGGTTTATGTCCTCCTTTAAATCGCATAAAGCGGTGTTGTAAACTCCTATAAATCCGAGTGTTATGAAAGATGCCGGCACTGCGTAGTCGTACCAATTCTGCTGGGCTTTCAAAGGTTTGAAAATCAGTAATATACACAATGCGAGTAACGCAGTTGCTCGGATGTGCCGCCTAATGCTCGTAATATGTTGGTTTTTAACCTTTTCCACAATGCGATGGATGTGGTTTATTTTTTGAAGTTGGCGAGACCTTCGTTCAGCCAGTCGACGAATTTCTGCTCGTCGCGGTCGTACTTGTAGTTCTCTTTGGTAAGCACTTTGCCGTCGGAGTTGATGATAACATAGTAAGGTTGTGCGTTCATATT
>JAEENM010000094.1 GCA_016283745.1 Bacteroidales bacterium
TTAGCATTTGCAAATATACGATTTTTTTTCAAATTCGGTTTTTCGGATTGTATGACATTAAGAAAATCAACATCTCGACAAACGCAAACTGTGAGAACAAAAAAGGGACGCAAACATTGCGTCCCTAAAATTATTGATTATCTAAAATTTTAATTCCGAATTCCGAACTCCGAATTCCGAACTCATTTCAGCCATTTGTCGAACCAGTCGATGAAGTTGCGGTGCCACAGCAGGCTGTTCTGCGGTTGCAGTACCCAGTGGTTTTCGTCGGGGAAATAGAGGTAACGTGCGGGGATTCCGCGCATCACGGCGGCGTTGTAGGCTGCCATGCCCTGCGAGGCCACTATGCGGTAGTCCAGCTCGCCGTGGATACAGCAGATGGGGGTGTCCCAGTTCTGCACGAATTTGTGGGGCGAGTTGGCGAAACTCTTCTGTGCAGTGGCGTTTTTCTTGTCCCAGAACGGGCCGCCGAGGTCCCAGTTGACGAACCACAGTTCTTCGGTTTCGCAGTACTGCTGTTCGAGGTTGAACATGCCGTTGTGTGCGAGGAAGGCTTTGAAACGTTTGTTGTGGTTGCCGGCCAGCCAGTACACCGAGAAAGCGCCGTAGCTTGCGCCGCAGGCTCCCACGCGGTTCTCGTCGATGTTGGGGTGCTGTTTGGCAATAACATCGTAGGCCTGCATGTAGTCTTTCATGTTCTGTCCACCGTAGTCGCCGCTGATTTGCTCGTTCCATTTGCAGCCGAAGCCGGGCACGCCGTGACGGTTGGGGGCTATGATGAAATATCCTGCTCCCGACATTATCTGGAAATTCCAGCGTGTGGACCAGAACTGGCTCACCATATCCTGCGGTCCGCCTTGGCAGTAGAGCAGGGCGGGATAGGTCTTGGTGCTGTCGTAGTTGTAAGGATAGATGACCCACACCAGCATATTTTCGCCGTTGGTGGTCTTAATCCAGCGTTCCTCTACCTTGCCCATGTTGACCTGTTTCAGCACATCGGTGTTCACCTGCGAGAGCTGCGTGCCTTTGGCTGTATCGCCGTTGAGGTCGTAGCTGAAAATTTCAGCGGGACGCGACATCGACACCTCTTGAGTGAATATCTTGCCGTCGGCAATTTGGAAAGCGTTGATGTCGTGCAAGTCCTTGGTAACCTGTTTGAAAGCATTGTCGGCGAAGCTGTAGCAGAAAATCTCGCGTGTGCCGAAATAGGGGCTGATGAAGAAAATACGGTCGTCGTTGTCGCTCCAAGCGTAGCTGTAGCAGGTTTGGTCGAGGTTGGCGGTGAGGTCGGTGCGTTCACCTTTCTCCATGTCGTACAGCATAATGCGCTGTTTGTCGCTCTCGTAGCCGTCGTGTTCCATGCTCTCCCATACGAGCTTTTTGCCGTCGTGCGAGAAAACGGGGTTCTGGTCGTAGCCCATAATGCCCTCGCTGAGGTTTTTCACGCTCTTGTCGGCGATGGTGTAGAGGAAAATGTCGGAGTTTGTGGAGAGTGCGTATTCCTTGCCGATTTTCTTGCGGCAGGTGTAAGCGATGGTCTTGCCGTCGGGCGAGAAAGCCACCTGTTCAAGGCCGCCCCACGGACGCATCGGGCATTCGAAAGGCTCGCCCTCAAGCACGTCGGTGGCGTTTTTCACGGAAGTGCCGTCGAAATCGGCCACGTAGATATGCGGTATGGCGTCAACCCATTCGTCCCAGTGGCGGTACAGCAGGTCCTCGTTGATACGGCCTGTGGCTTTGGGCAGACCCTCATACAGCTTGGCGATGTCGGCGGGTTTCTCCTTGGCCACAGTGGCGGTGTAGACAATCTTTTTGCCGTCGGGCGAGATTTTGAAACCCTCTATTCCGCCTTCGATTTCGGAGATCTGTTTCTCAGCGGTGCCGTCGGCTTTCATGGTGAAAATCTGAGGGCCGCCCTCGGTGCCGCGTGCGAAAGCCAGAGTCTCGTTGTCGAGCCACACGGGGTTGAACTCGCTCTTGGCGGTGGTGGTGATCTGTTTGGCGTCGGAGCCGTCGGCGTTCATCACATAGATTTCGGCGTTGCCTTTGTTAGCCTCTATGTCGTAGTAAGTTACGGTGTAGGCGATGCGTTTGGCGTCGGGCGAGATGGCGTATTCTCCCATTTTGCCCAAGCCCCACATCACTTCGGGGGTGAACTGCCCGTTTTCCACTTTCACTTCGGGCTTGCCGATAACGGATTCCTCTTCGTTATCCTTCGAAATTTTGCACGATGTTGCCAACAGTGCGATGGCAAGTGCGCTTATAAGTGCTTTTTTCATTGGTTGTGTGTTAATTTGTTAAAAACTGAAAATTATCAAAAGTTGTGCCGTGAGAATCCTCAGGAACATCGTAAGAGGATACACGGTGGCGTAGCCCATGTTGGGCAGTTTGCAGCCTTCGGGTGCCACGGTGTTGGCGAAAGCCAGCGTCGGCGGGTCGGTGTGGCTGCCGCCGATAAAGCCCATAAGGGTGTAGTAGTTCATCTTCAGGACTTTGCGTCCGAAAAGGGTGACGATAATCGGTGGCACCATCGTTATTATCACACCATAGACCACCCACATATAATGCACTTTCACCGTTGCCACGAAACTGCCGCCGGCGCCGAGTCCCACGCAGGCGAGGAACAGCGCTATGCCCACTTCGCGCAGCATGTGTACGCCCTGTCCGTCGGTGAAGTCGGTGCCGAACCAGCCTTTCTTCACGCCTAGCCATCCGGCCACGAGGGCCACTACCAGCGGTCCGCCCGCCAGTCCCAGTTTGATGGGGGCTTTCAGTCCCACGGGGATGGGTATGGAGCCGAGCAGTATGCCCAGAACGATGATGATAAAGATGGGTATAAGCTTGATGCCGCCTTTGTGTACGTCCTTGCCCAGCGTACCGCCGCTCTCTTCGAGGGTTGTGGGCTCTGCTGCGAGGTTGCGCGGACGGATGAGGAGGCAGGTGACAATCATTCCCACCACGGCCAAGGGGTAGGCCACGGCGTAGCCCGCCGCCAGACGGTCGGAGGCACCTTCGATGCCGAGGTCGCCCACGGCCTGCTGTGCAGCCGAAAGGCCGGGAGTGTTGGTGATGGCTCCCGTGTAAACGCCGGCCATATCGGTGAGCTCTTGGTTGGCCAGTTTGGCTATGAGCACGGTGATGCCCACGCCCAGCGCCACGTTGACCAGCGCCATAATGTTCATGGCAAGGCCGCCTTTGCGGAAACTGCGGAAAAACCCCGGTCCCACCTGCAGACCCACGCCGGTAACAAAGAGTATCAGCCCGAATTCCTTAATAAGGTGGAGCATTTCGGCATGCGTTTGTATGCCCAGCGCGCCCAAAGCGATACCCGCAAAGAGTATCCACGTGATACCCAGCGAGATGCCTTTGATTTTAATCTTGCTCAGAATCATACCCGCCACTATGGTAAGCGACAGTAGGATTATCGTCTGCCCGACACCGGGCTGTGTGAAAAGGTTGGTTAGCCAGTCCATGGGGGGATTAATTGTTTAATTGTTGGGTGTTTAGTTGTTTAATTGTTGTTGGATGTTCCGACAGAATTTGTGCGATGTTGTCGCACTTTTTCCATAGGTGTATTCTTTGTTATTGTTAGTTTTGTCCCTTGTTTTAGCCTAAACTTATATATCGTTTCAAATGCCGAAATATTGTGCCACGGGTTACTTCCTGTCGAAAAACGGGCTTTTGCCTTTGGCGGCGAGGGGCAGGGCGAGTATCATGGTGCAGCCGGGGAGGAGTCCCATCTCCATGGCGGTGCGGCCTGCCGAGAACATCACGCGGTTGTCGAGGCGCAGGTCGGCGGCGCGCGACACTGCCGAGCCTATGGCGATGCCCATGTCGTTGGCGTTGAAGAAACAGGGCACTTCGGGACCTTTTTCGCCGCAGGTGTCGAACCCGCAGTAGCCGCAGTTGAGGCCGAGGGGCGACACCCGTGTGCCGAACAGTATCACGGCTCCGCACTGGCGGATGTTCTCCGCGTCGCGGGCAAAGAATGCCTGTCCTGTGGCGTCGGCTATGCTCTGCATACGGTCGGCCAGATGCGCTATATCGTCGCCCGAAAGCACTGCTATTTCGAGGTTGTCGGTGCCGCGGGCCTTGGGGGCTGTACGCGCTGCCACGGCTATCTGCTTGGCCATCTCCAGAATGGCGTCGTTGCGGAAGTTTTCTTCTTTTTCTATCATTTTTTTTTCGTTTTTCCCCCACACTGCGCTTCGCTTGTATGGGGTTATTGAGATTCAGCCTCTCCAAGGCTGGTGGAATTATTAACTATAAACTATTTACAAAGACCTTCGACCTTTGACTTTTGACCTTTGACCAGCGACCCTTAGAAATAAAAAAAGCACGTTATGCCAATGACATAACGTGCTTTTAGGTTCAAGATTTATTTTTTGTCGTTGCCGGTGGCGGGTTTGGCGATGGATTCGCGCATTCCGGTGTCGGCTTGTATGTTTTTCATGCGGTAGTAGTCCATAATGCCGAGGTTGCCGCTGCGGAAGGCTTCGGCCATGGCTTTGGGTACTTCGGCTTCGGCTTCGATAACGCGGGCGCGTGCCTCCTGAGCCTTGGCTTTCATCTCCTGCTCGGTGGCTACGGCCATAGCACGACGTTCCTCTGCCTTGGCCTGGGCGATGTTCTTGTCGGCGTTGGCCTGGTCCATCTGCAGCTGAGCGCCGATGTTCTTACCCACGTCGATGTCGGCGATGTCGATGGAGAGGATTTCGAAAGCTGTGCCGCTGTCGAGGCCTTTCTGCAACACCAGTTTGGAGATGGAGTCGGGGTTTTCGAGCACCGATTTGTGGCTTGTGGCCGAACCGATGGAGGTTACAATGCCTTCGCCCACACGTGCGAGGATGGTCTCTTCGCCGGCGCCGCCCACCAGCTGTTTGATGTTGGTGCGCACCGTTACACGTGCCTTGGCTATCAGCTGTATGCCGTCTTTAGCCACGGCTGCCACTGGCGGAGTGTCGATAACTTTGGGGTTTACCGACATCTGTACGGCTTTGAACACGTCGCGGCCTGCGAGGTCGATGGCGGTGGCGGTCTTGAAATCGAGGCTCATGTTGGCCTTGTCGGCGGAGATAAGGGCGTTTACCACGGGGCTTACGCGGCCTCCGGCCAGATAGTGGGCCTCCAGCTCGTTCTGGTTGAGGTGCAGACCGGCTTTGGTGGACGAGATGAGGTTGCTCACGATAAGCGCGGCGGGCACTTTACGCAGACGCATGAAGAACAGCTGCACCAGCGAGATGTGCACTCCCGAAACAAGGGCTTTGAACCAAAGTCCCACGGGCACAAGGTAGAAAAATATGGCCAGAAAAACGACACATACTGCTACGATAAGAATTAGAATTGGTTCCATAAATAATTGGTTTTTAAAGTGTTATTACTGATTTATTTCTTTAACGATGATGAGGTAGCCGTCGATTTTGATGACTTCCACGGGACGGTTTTCGTCGATAAATGCGCTAATGGTGTGCACTTCGCACGTCTGCCCGTTGATGACGGCCTTGCCGGCGGGGGCGAGGCGCGAGATGGTGGTTCCTGTGGCACCTACGGCAATTTTTTCTTCGTCAACGGTGTTTACTTTACTGTCCACCTCTTCCTTGAGGCCCATGCGTTTCCACGTCTTGTTGCGCATAAGCAGCAGCAGAAGTGCCACCACCACAATCACCGACACTATCAGCACTATGTTTCCGGCTACTATGCCGTATTGCGCGTAGCTTTGCCAGATGGCGATAATCATGGCCACTCCGCCGAGGATTCCGGCCACACCGCCCGGCAGCGCCACCAGCTCGAGGGCTATAAGCACGGCGCCCACTACCAAAAATACTATTATCGCAATCCAGTTCATAACTATTGTACTATTTCGGAGGTTAGCGACTGTCCCAGCAGGGCCTGATGCATGGGCATAAGGGCTTCGCGGGTGCCGTTTTTCACCACGCATTTGCCTTTGTAGTGCACCAAAACGGTGCATTGCTCGGCCTGCTCGGGAGTTTGTTTACAAATCTTTATCAGCGAGTCGATTACGTAGTCGAAAGTGTGGTAGTCGTCGTTGTAGAGCATCAGTTTGTAGCCGTTATTGGTTTCAACGTCAGCTACTTGCAATTCTTCTTTTTCTTTCAGTGTGTGGTTCATTGTTCTTGTTTTTGGAAATGCAAAGATACGAAAAAAAAGTGAATAGTGGATAGTGATTGGTGAAAAGTTTTTTAATGTGCAGTTAAAAAAAAGAATACGTTGAGAGGTTCATGAGTAAAATAGTCAAATCTAAATCAAACTACAAACTCAAAAACATCAACCGATTCAGAAATCCGAACTATCTTTGTGCTTTTGTTTGCGGGTGTAGATTTTACGGTTGTGGCGAAGGTGTGTGCGACTGTGGAAGCCGTCGCCGAGCAGTTCACGTTCCAGCTCGCGGTTGGCAATGCGAGCCGCAAGCAGCTCGGGAGGAATTTTCTTTTTACTTTTCTTTTTCATAAAGTACTAATCATCAATCACTATTTCCTACTTTTCTCCAATCTCATGCTCAGTCGCAGCGACTTAACGGCCATCTTGGTGAGGTCGGCTTCGGCTAGGCGGTTACCGCTTTTGAATTGGAAGCAGAGACGTTTGCCCTGCAAAAAACGTTTCACCACGAAACATGTCGCCACGCTGTTTTCACCGAGTTTGCCGCCCCATGTAGCCAATCGGCAGGGGAATTCGAAGGCCGAACCTTTCTCTTCGTCGAACAACGTCAAAAGGGTATCGAGGTACGCGATGGCCTCTTCGGGCGTTTGACCGATATTCAGACAGAACTCGTCGATGTGGTCGAGAGTGAAGTTGCCTAAAATACCGCCTTCCACTTCCAAAATGTTGTACTCGCGACCAAGACTCAAATAGTAAGCCACCATGCCGTCGTCGTCCTTGTAGGAAAAGATGGAATATGTGTTGTCGTCACTTCCGCACTCCGCCACCTCCATACGCATCCCAACAGGCATATCATCCTGAGCCACAACTGTTTGCATAGACAACAAACAAAACACTGCTATAATTTCGAACAATAACTTTTTCATATTAAATATGTATTAAAAATTACTCATTACTAATCAACAAAGTTTCTGCAAACCGCATTCCGTTCACCGTTACATTAAGCACGTAACTGCCTATTGCCAAACGGCTCACGTCGAGTCGGTATTTGTCCAATCCCAGCAACATACGTCCCGACTGCACTGCCACACCCATCTGGTTGTAGATAACGTATTCGGCAATGCCCGTCTCACCAATTTCGATATTCACAAAACGCTTGGCAGGATTAGGATACAGCGTCATCCCGCCAGTGAAGTTTGCTTCGGGAGCCGTATTGCCCACAGGGTCGGAGGCGTAGCGGCCATCGAGGTAGCTAACGTTGGAGCCTGTGGGGTCGAGCCAATCTGAGAGGCGTGTTGTAGATGAGTTGCCGCCAGTCCACGAACTGTAGAACTTGCCGTACCAGTCGGTGCCGTCGAGAGTGTCGCAGTACGAGAGTCCGGCGTAGAGCTGACCGATGATACGTTTGCTCGTATTGAACAGCGGTGAGCCCGACGAGCCCTGCTCAGTAACGCCTTTGTTTGTCGATGGGTTGGTAATCCACTGCACCTCCCACATAGGAGTGGTGGACCTTTGCATATAATAAACCCTTTGCGGGATACTGATTTTCTTGATGTCACCGCCGGGGTGGTGTATGCACGAGCCCACAAGTCCGGTGTTTCCGTTGGTACGGTCCCAACCGTTGTAATACACGTTGAATGAAGGGTTTATGGTCCCCGTCACTTTAAGTAAAAGAAAATCGGAACCGCTTATCGACCACGAACCCGCCGACTTTTTGGCAACAATTGTGGCACCCGTGGCCGATTTATTGACAGCACCGTTAGTTCCACTACATGTGGTGGCTTGGTATAGGAAATAGAACGTCCACGCGCGGATGCTCAGTCCATCCTGACAGTGGTGAGCCGAAAGCAGGTACTGGGTGTTGTCGTTGGCGGTGTTGTTTATCATAGAGCCGGAGCAGCTGTAGATGCCGTCCCTTGCGGTGATTTCGATACACACGACGCCGTTAATCTGGTCGCGCCAGTCGTCGCCCTCGCTGCAAGCCACGTTGATATGGCAACGACCCTTGGCATTGCCCAACTGTCCTTTTGCATTGTCGCGCATAGTGGCGAACGCATCGCGGTGTCCACGGCCTATCTGGTTGATTGTCAACTGTCCGTGGAAGTCGGCGTCGGCAGGCTCATAGTACTCGAAAACGAAAGTCTCGCCGGGGATAATCTGTGTGTGGAAACGGCCTTCGTCGGCATTTTCGTTGGTGAACTTGCCAATCACGAAATCCTGACTGGGGTTATACACGAAGACCTCGGCTCCGTCGGGGATTACATATGTGTCGAGGATGGGACGCACAAAGGTGGCGCCTTTCGAAGTAACGGCCACACGCCACAGGCGGTCGCCATTGGGCAAGGTGTCCCAAACGCCGTCTGTGGCGTTGCTGATAAGAACATCGTGTACAGTGCCAATGCGGAAGGGACGGCCTTTGCGGTTAAGTTCCTCGTCCTCAAGCAAAAGAGCTTGATTGTCGATGGCAGGAAGTTCGTACACCGGAAGGGATTTGGCGTTTTTCAGGTCATTCACATGCGGCTGTCCGCCATAACTCATCTGTGCCGAAACATGGGAAGCAATCAACAAAAGTCCCGAAAAAACGAAAATAGCAAATATCTTGTTCATTATTTTTGTTGTAATTCGTTAAATATAAATTCATTGACTAACATACGGAGCTCCATTTCCGTCTTTCAAAATTACACTTTTTTTGTCAATAAATTGGAGAAAACAAAAAAGGCCTTTGAAAATTCGAAAAAAAAACGTATTTTTGTTGTTTGCAAAAACAAAATTGCGGCAAACGGTTTTTTAATCACAAAAAGCCGTATGTCAATATTTTGCAACGGAAGCATTATAAAAACAAACACAACGAAACAACGACAAAAAATGATAAAAAACATCTTTCGACTGTCCGGAGCCGTAATGGTGATATGCTTTTTGAGTGCCACTATAAGCTGTTCGCACCAAAAAAGCGTCATTCAAGATCCGCGGATGCTACTGGACTACAACCTGATGCCCAACGACTCCACCCTCGCCCACCTTTCCGACGATTACCGCACCACCATAGACAAGGTGAAGAAACGCGACTCGGTGAAAGCAGGTGTCTATGCCGACTACGCCGTCACCCTCGCCCTCGCCATGCGTTTCGACGAGGCCGACACTTTCTTCGACAAAGAGATGGCGGCATATCCCGAATCTCGACAATATGTAACGTTCCTGAAGGACCGAATGACATCACCCGCCGGACGTGAGAGAGTGGCCCAGCAACGTGTGCAGGACAGCATCGACCGTGAAATCGCTAAGAAAGAAGCCCTAGGCAACGACTTCGAATTCGAGAAAATACGCTATCCGAAAGGCTCTAAAGAATACAAACAGCAGCAGAGAGAGAAAAAAGCCGCTCGTAAAGCAAAAGAAAAAGAGAAAAAAGCCGCCCGCAAAGCCAAACAGAAGGAACGCGACCAGATGAGAGACGACCGCGACAGCAAGAAAAAAGCCGCTCAGAAAGAACGCGAGCAACAAAAGAAAACAGCACAAAAAGAGCGCGAAAAACAGAAAAAAGAGGCTCTGAAAGAACGCGAACAGAAGAAAAAAGAGACTCAGGCAGCCCGCGAACAACAGAAAAAAATGCAGCAGAACGAACGTGAACAAAAACGCGAACAACTGCAGAAAGAACGTGAGCAGAAACGTCAACAGGCCAGCAAAAACACTGCCGCAGACACCACCAACACACAAAACAACGAATAGAAAGGACATACAATGAAAAAAATATCAACCATACTTGTCATAGCAGCCATAGCAGCCATAAACTTTGGCTGTAAGACAGAGAAAAAGGTTACACGTTACGAGAATATGTACAACGAGAAACCGGCAGTGATTTACATAGCACCCATCATCGACAAAATTCAACGCAAAAAAGTTGTTTACGCCGACGACCTCGTTTTTAACCGCGAAGTGAACACCGCCCATGCCTATATGTACCAAACCCTGCAGAATCCCGTCATACGCAAAGGATACTACGTTATCGGTCCCATGGCCACAAAAGAGATAGCACGTGCAGACACATCCACCTCCGAAGACTTGAGATTTTCGCACAACCTATTGGAATACAACACCAAATACGGCATCGACGCAATACTGTTCGTCACCATCAACCGCTGGGTGGAGGAAAACGGAGAGTGGATAGTATACCTCAACTACACCCTGAAATCGACCAAAACCGCGAAAACGCTTATGAACTACAATGTTAAAGCGCACAAAGTGGTGATACTCGACTCCAAACGCGACCCGCAGATGTCCGTAGCCGACTGGGATTTCGCCGACGAATTCGGCACCGACAACGGCACTACACAGCGCGCACGTATCTTGGAGTGCGTTAGTGAATATGTGCTGAAAAACATGCCTGCAGGCTCGAAACACAAAAAATTCGAACAGGACATATACAACATAGCCAACCCCGAATGTTTCGACTACATGATTGACGAAGAAGACATCATCAACTTCGCCACAATGGAACTCGAAGAGTACGAAAAAGAGTGTTTCGACTTATAAAAACAACAGCATCGTGGAGCAAATCATTTTGGGCATCGACCCCGGAACCCGTCTGATGGGATACGCCATACTAAGCGTGGAAGGCAACAAAGCCACCCTTGTAACTATGGACGTGCTCAACGTGCAAAAAATAGCGAGTCACGAACTGCGAATAAAAAAGATTTTCGAAGCCACCCGCGACATCATCGACACACACCTGCCCGATTTCCTTGCCATCGAGGCGCCGTTCTACGGCAAAAACGTGCAGTCGATGCTCAAGCTGGGACGCGCTCAAGGTGTGGCCATCGCCGCGGCACTCGCCCACGACATACCTTTCTGCGAATACGAGCCACGAAGGGTAAAACAGTCCGTTACCGGCAACGGAGCAGCCTCCAAGGAACAGGTAGCAGCCATGTTGCAACGGCTTCTGCGGTTCCCCGAGATGCCCGACCACCTCGACGCCACCGACGCCCTCGCAGTGGCCTACTGCCATTTTCTGAACAACTTCGGCGGCATAGCGCAAGCCGCGCCCAAAGGCAAGAAACACTCATCGTGGGCAAGCTTCATAAGCGAAAACCAATCAAGAGTAACAAAATTCTAACCTCTTTACAATATGAGACGACACATAACCGCAATCACAATAATAACAACAGCTATCGTCATACTTACGGCAGCCTGCTCGGGCGGCGGCAAAAAGCGTTCGTCATTCGATCCCGCCAAAATCAACTTCGAGGTAACCTACAACAACAGTCTCGACAACACACTATACCCCTCTTTCATTTTGGGGATGGCCAACTACAACGGCAAAACAGAATCGGAACTGTTTACCATAGGCGTAACCTCGCCAAAACGCAACTCCGTTGTGAGGATTGTGCTCGACTCGTCGAAACTCAACTACATAACCACCATACAGATGACTCTCGAAGATGCCAACACACGCTACCGCATAACCCCTCTCATCAAATGGAAATACGACAAACTCGCAATGCTCAAACAACCTGGGATGGTGGACCTTACCTTTACCTGCTACATCAACGACGAAGAGGTGGATGTGAAGAACATGCGTCTTAACTACCGCGGCGTTAACGAATGTCTGCTCGGACTGAGGGACTCCGCCAACAACTACATCGACTACCGATGGCTCTTTGCGGCCTACGTCAACGAAGAGCACCCCTACCTCGACAAGATACTAGAAGAGATTCTCCAGCAAGGCATCGTGGACCGTTTCACCGGCTATCAGGTGAACGAAAACTACGTCAACGAACAGGTGTTCGCCATCTGGTACTACCTGCAGACCAAAGGCATACACTATAGTTCGATAACCAACACCAGCCAACACTCCAAAAAAGTGAACACCCAATACATACGTTTCTTCGACGAAGTGTATAAAAACAAACAGGCCAACTGCATAGACGCATGCGTGTTCATGGCTTCGATATTGAAAAAAATAGGAATACACACTGTTATTTTCATCGAACCCGCCCACGCCTATCTGGGATATTACAAGGACAAGAAAAACAAAAAGATGGCGCTGCTCGAGACCACCCTCGCAGGCAACGTAAACCTTGCCTCCATAAACGAGAACGGCAGTCCCGAACAAATATCGCGCCAACTGTCGCGGTATCGCAAATACATGAAAAACAACGAACTGCAAAAATACAACAATGGACTTATCTCGGCAAAGAAAGTGAAAGAAAGCATCTCGCGAGAGAGTTTCCGCAGAGCGACCAACTTCGACATAGAACGTTTCAACAAAAACAAACGCCTTTACAACGACCCGCAGAAAAATACTTACGCAATGCTGGACATCAACGAGTTGCGCGAAAAAGTACAGCCCATAGTGCGTGACATCGATTTGGGAAAATAATTTAAAAACGTAATAAATCAATAATAAAAGACACAAAATAGCTATAAACACAAAAAAAAATCATTTTTATGAAAAGAACTGTAATTATCTTGACAACGGCGCTTTTCTGCCTCGTCAACGTGGCAAAGGCAGTTACCGCCTACCCCTACCCTATCCGTTTCACACAACCCGACAAAAGCACAGTCCTGACCCTTACCATGAAAGGCGACGAACGTATCAAATGGGCCGAGACCGAAGACGGATACTCGCTTATCTACAACAACGAGGGTTATTTCTGCTACGCCACAAAAGACAGCGAAGGCAATATGATACCTTCGCAATACATTGCCACCGACATATCGGCTCGCAGCTCCGAAGTGAACGCTTTCCTTGAACAAACGCCCAAAAGACTGTTCTACAGCGACTCTCAAGTCAAAGATTTACTCAGGATATGGAACATGGTGGCCGACAAAAGTGCAAAATCGAACGAAAAAGCGGCTACTTTAGGTACAGTGAAATTTCCTGTGATACTTGCATCGTTCAGCAACAAAGCCTTCACCAAAACGAAAACACAATTCAGCAACTTGCTCAACCAAGTGAGCTACGGCACTACCGGCAGCGTGCACGACTACTACTATGAGAACTCTTACGGCAAGATGAATCTCGAATTCGTAGTTATAGGTCCCATACAGCTACCGCAAACGATAGCCTACTACGGCAACAACAGCAACGGTAACTCGCAGCAGTTTGCCCGCGATGCTATAACCCGTGCCAACGACAGTGTCGATTTCTCCCAATTCGACAACGACAACGACGGTTATGTTGACGGAGTACACATCTTCTTTGCCGGTTACGGTGAGGAGAGCGGCGGCGGCGCCGACTGCATCTGGTCGCACCGAGGCACGCTGCTCACAGCCTGCGCTGTAGACGGCAGGTCGCTACGCGACTACTCCTGCTCGCCCGAATTGAGAGGCAGCTCCGGATCAGCACTGACCAACATCGGCGTTATCTGCCACGAGCTGGGACATGTGTTTGGCGCCCCCGATTTCTACGACACCGACTATGAGAGCTCCGGCGGAAAATACCCCGGCACAGGCACTTGGGACATTATGGCCAGCGGCAGCTGGAACGGCAACGGAGCCTTGCCCGCACACCACAACCCTTATACAAAATGTTACATCTACCGCTGGGCGACACCCCGCACAATTTCATCTCCCGAGGCAATCGTAATGTTTGACGCCGAAACCCACGACAACTCCTTCTACCGTGTTGAGACCAACACCTACCATGAATATTTTTTGCTTGAGAACCGACAAAACTATAAATTCGACAACAACATACCCGGATATGGAATGTTGGTTTACCGCGTACACCGCTCAGGTGTTCCCGGCTACAATGTGAACATCACCCACCCCCAAAAATTTTACGTTGTCTCGTCGGTCAACAGCAACGCTATACCCAACAGTGCTGTTAGTTCATACGGTACCGTCGAAAGTGCCTCATGCCCCTTTGGAGCTTATCGCAACAGTTTTACCGATGCCACAACACCATCGGCAAAATCGTGGGACGGCACCGCCACCAACAAACCGATAACCAACGTCACCCGTGTGACACGTAACAAGACTGTGTGCTTCACCTTTATGGGTGCCGACATCAACCCTGGTTCTTTTGCAGCAACTCCATCCACATCCACATCAATAAAACTCACATGGGGACTCTGGGACTACGAAAAAGTGTTGCTGGTTTATTCCCCCAACGGCGTTTTTGGAACACCACAAGGTGACACATATACCAATGGAAGCACCATAACTGGCGGTGGCACTGTGATTTATCAAGGATACAGCACTACATTCACCCATACCGGACTTACACCTGAGACACTTTACAAATATAAAATTTTCTCACTTCACAACAACGAATGGACTTCAGGAGTAGAAGTATCCGCAACAACACCACACGATGCTCTCCCGATACCTTACTCAGCTAATTTCGACGCCGACAGCAACAATTTGCCAGCATTCTGGACTACCGAATCCACTACCAACAACTACCATTGGCGTGTGGCCTACGGAAACGACAACGCCTACGCTCCCTACAGTCCTACAAACTGCATGTTCTGCGCTGCCACCTCCAGCGACTACGACAACCACGAAGCAATATTGGCTACAGCTCCGGTAAACACTTCCAACGCCGGTGCGGCACACATATCTTTCTGGGTAAGGAACCAGAAACGACTGAACTACCAAGATGTGCTTACCGTGAAATACCGCACAGCCCTATCCGATGATTGGATAACCTTGGAAACATACAGCTCAAGCATCTCGTCGTGGCGCGAAGAATCGTTGAATCTACCTTGCGCACCCTTCCTGCAAGTGGCATTTGTAGGCACAAGCCATTTCGGTCGCGGCGTTGGTATCGATAATGTTACAATAGCCCAAGGAGCAGGAATAAACACATTGCTTGCCGAAACCATCAACATAAACATATACCCCAACCCAGCAAGCGGTAAAGTGAATATTTCGGCCATCAACAGCGACGAAAATATTGGCTACGAAGTGTTCGACATTATGGGCAGACAATTTGCCAAAGGCGATGTAGACTCCCACCAGTCGACAGCAATCAACACCTCCAACTGGAAACCCGGCGTTTATGTGATCAAACTTCGTGCCGGCAACAACGAGAAAACCCAGCAGTTGATTATCAAATAAGAATTTAGTTCATTTTTAATCCCTTTTAAAAGAAGCCTCTCCTAATCGGGGAGGCTTTCTTGTTATTCAGTTTCAACAATTTACAAAAGCACATAGCGTATGTCGCAAAAAAATCGTATCTTTGCAAAACAAATAATGATACAATGTTAGACAAATTAGAAGCCATAAACGCCCGTTATTTAGAGCTTGAGAAAGAGATCAACGATCCGAACATAATGTCGGACATGAAACGTTTTGTGAAACTTTCGAAGGACTACAAGGACCTGCAGCCTGTCATCGAGGCCTACAAGGAATACAAGGACATCATCGGCAATATCGCCAACTGCAAGGACATCCTCAGCAACGAGAAAGACGAGGAATTCCGCAACATGGCCAAGGAAGAGCTGGCATCCTACACCGAGAAACGCGACAAACTGGAGGAGGACATCCGTCTGATGCTCATCCCCGCCGACCCGCAGGACCACAAAAACGCAGTGTTCGAGATACGCGGCGGCACCGGCGGCGACGAAGCCAGCATCTTTGCCGGCGACCTCTACCGCATGTACGTGCGCTACTGCGAGAAACGCAACTGGAAAATCGAAGTGGTGGACTATACCGAAGGCACCGCTGGCGGTTATAAGGAAATAGTTTTCAACGTGATAGGCGACGGCGTGTACGGAGTGATGAAATACGAATCGGGAGTACACCGCGTGCAGCGCGTGCCGCAGACCGAGACACAAGGCCGTGTGCATACCTCCGCAGCATCGGTGGTGGTGCTGCCCGAAGCCGAGGAGTTCGACGTGGAGCTAAAACAGTCGGACATCAAGAAAGAGATTTTCTGCGCATCGGGTCCCGGAGGACAGTCGGTGAACACCACCTACTCCGCCGTGCGTCTCACCCACATACCCACAGGCATAGTGGTGTCGTGCCAGGACCAGAAATCGCAGATAAAGAACATGGAAAAAGCCCTTGTGGTGATGCGTACACGACTGTTCGAACGCGAGTACAACAAATATCTCGAGGAGATGTCGTCGAAACGCAAGACCATGGTCTCCACCGGCGACCGTTCAGCAAAGATTCGCACCTACAACTACCCGCAGAGCCGCGTTACCGACCACCGCATCAACTACACCATGTATAACCTTTCTGCCTTTATGGACGGCGACATACAGGATTTGATCGACGCACTGCAGCTGGCCGAAAATGCCGAACGTCTGAAAGAAGCGGTCGGTTGACAATTGAAAATTGATAATTGACAATTGATAATTAAAAAAACGCACTGACGTGCGTTTTTTTTGTTATGTACGGCATGGCAAATCACAACACAATAAAACACCCGACACGCCGTTATTCTTTTTATAATTATCAAAAAAATACCAATTTTATGAAGAAACTGACCATCGCAGCGATAGCCCTTTGCGTTTTGACGATGACGGCCAACGCACAGGAAATCAAGAACCTTTATCCGAAAGGAAAGAACATCTACCTCACCGACAAAGGTGCGGCGGATTACGACAAAGCCATTGCTTTTGCCAAGAAGAAAGGCTGGGACAAGCTGACCGAGTCCGATTTTGAATATATGGCAAAACTTGGTTACGATGAAACTCACAGCAGTTACTGGGATATAGTGGGCGAAGGATGCTCGTGGTATTGTGGCGACGGCGGTCCTATAAAAATCACGGCTTCAAGCCGACTGAAAAGTCAGGGCAAGAACGACTACAACGAGAAGAACCTCCACGACCTGATGTACAACACCCCGTGGGTGGAAGGTGTAAAAGGCTATGGCATAGGCCAATGGGTGGAATACACTTTCAAAGCCAACAATCCACGTATAACCGAAATCCACGTGGTGAACGGATATGTCAAGAGTCAAGCCGCATGGAAAAACAACTCGCGGGTAAAACGCCTGAAAGTGTATGTCAACGGCCAACCGCTGGCCATCCTCAACC
Organism: Bacteroidales bacterium; assembly: GCA_016283745.1. Classification (GTDB taxonomy): domain Bacteria; phylum Bacteroidota; class Bacteroidia; order Bacteroidales; family P3; genus UBA1219. The sequence goes on from JAEENM010000094.1 coordinate 17,106, forward strand.
TCGAGGACAGCCGCAGCGACCAGACTTTCGAAATTGAGCCGCTGACTTTCAAACAGCAGTGGACGATGCGTTTCGAGATTCTCGAAGTTTACGAAGGCGACAAATTCGACGACACCGCCCTTTCGGAGATTTATTTCAACGGACTTGACGTGCACTGTCTCGCCCCCGGCACAAAAATCACCATGGCCGACGGCACTTTCAAAAACATCGAAGACATCGAACTCGGCGACCAAGTGTTGAGTTTCGACAAAGCAGGCAAAAGCGTTGCCGCCACTGTTGAGGAGACCGCCATCGTAAAACACTGCAACCTTATTACTTACACCTTCGCCGACGGCACCACCCTCACCGCCACCACCGACCATCCCCTGCGCACCGCCAACGGCTGGGCCTCCTACGCCCCCGAAAAATCGGCTAACTACAAAGGTTTTGACAATATCAACAAAATCCAAGTCGGCGACAGCTTTGAAACACCCGACGGCAATATGCTGAAACTCGTCGCCATCAGCCTGTCGCACGAAGTTTCGGAGACCTACACCATAGTAAGACTCTCGCAGGGCAACACTTTCATCGCCAACGGCATCATCACCGCTGTGGAGGAGTTGAACCCTGAACTTGCTACAACGCGTTGAAATTGAAGTAAAACACAGTAATTCAAGCACATAACAATTGCGGCGGATTTCTTCGAAATCCGCCGCAATTTTATTTAAATATCAAGACTGTATTACATCAGTCCCATCAGTTTCTGGAACGAGGTGAGGCATTCCAGAGCGTTGGTCTTGATATGGATGAACTCGTCGATACCGGCGGCCTTGAACTCTTCCACCTGTTCTTTCGGGAAACCGGCCAGAACGATGCTCTTGACTTTGCCTTTCAGACCTTTGCAGGCGTCGGCAACTATCTCGGCGTACTCGTCGTCGGAGGAGCAGAGCACCACGATGTCGGCGTTGGCTTTGAGGGCGGCCTCAACACCTTCCTGTGCTGTGGCGAATCCCACATTGTCGATAATCTCGTATCCCACCACGCCGAAGAAATTGGTGGCGAATCCCGCACGGGCGCGACGCATTGCCACATTGCCATAGGTGAGCAAAAACACTTTCGGTTTGCGGCCCGAACGCTCGGTGGCCAGACGCAGCTCCTCGAAAGCCTCGGCGCCACGGTACTGGTGCAGCTTGCGGATAGGACCTTCCTCGGAATTGCAGCAACAACAGCATTTATCCTTCTTGTCGATCTTTTCCAGCATCTCGTCCTTGAGGTTGGGGTACTGGTTGGTGCCAAGGATAACGGTCTTACGCATAGCGATGTCGTTGTTGCGTTTGGTGGCAGTTGCCTCGATTTCGTCCTGAACGAAACCCTGACGGATAGCCTGGGCGAAACCGCCTTTTTCCTCGACGGCGAGGAAGTTCTTCCAAGCGTACTGTGCGATGGAGTCGGTGAGGTTTTCGATATAATAGGAACCGGCAGCGGGGTCGGCAATTTTGTCGAAATACGACTCCTCTTTGAGAAGTATCTGCTGGTTGCGTGCGATGCGGTACGAGAAATCGTCGGCCTCTTTGTAGGCGATGTCGAACGGAGCCACGGCGATGGAGTCGGCGCCGGCGATGGCGACACTCATAGTCTCGGTGGTGGTGCGCAGCATGTTCACATGTGCATCGTACATCGACTTGTTCCAAACTGCGGAAGCTGCGTGGATGAACACCTTGTAAGCGCAGTCGCAGGCAGGTTTGTACTGTTCCACAATCTTCGACCACAGCATACGTGCGGCACGGATTTTGGCCATCTCCATGAAATAGTTGGAGCCGATGGCGAAGCTGAACACCATGTTCTTGGCCACTTTTTCGGAAGCCACGCCCATATCGGTGAGGTTTGCCATAAGATCGTTGGCGGCGGCAAGGGTGAAGCCGAGTTCCTGAACGATGCTGGAACCCGCATTCTGGAACAGGTTGCCGTTCACTGTAAGCACGCGGAAACCGGGCAAGTTGCTGTCGGCAAATTCGATGAGAGATTTTGCCAGAGCATACTCCCCTTCTTCGCCACCGCAGAAATCGCCGTGGTTGAGGGCGTGTTTGAACATATCGAAATTGACGCTTCCCTGCACGCTCTTGGGGTCGATGCCCTCGGTGCCGAGATACTCCACAAAGAGTTTCAGCAGAGCCACGAAATCCTTGGCGCAGTTGAAGTTTATCTTAACCTTGGTGAGGTCGATGTCCTTTAGCAGGGCTGCCATTGCGTTGAGGTCGGTAACCTGCTTTGCGCAGAAGCCCAGCGAGTTGCATCCGCCTTTCACTGCATCGACGGCGAAGCGGTTGGCCTCCACGGGGTCTTTCACTTTTATGTCCTGACGGATGTCCCACACGTTGGAATGGGCCTGTTTGCCGCGTGTGTAGGGAAATTCGGCGGGGTTGGTGTTGAGGTACGACAGGTTTTCCAAATCTTCGGCACGGTAGTAAGGTCTCACGTTGAAACCTTCGATGGTTTTCCATACCAGTTTCTTGTCGTAATCGGCACCTTTGAGGTCTTTGTTAATCACTTCCTCCCACTGCTGGGTGGAAACGGGCGGGAATTCCGCAAACAACTTATTATCTTCCATTATGTTAGCTATTATTTTTCTGTATCAGTAAGAAATGCAAATATACGATTTTTTTTTGA